>NZ_JBGCCA010000030.1:0-122821 GCF_041261265.1 Streptacidiphilus sp. MAP12-33 | reverse complement strand
ACGGCGTCGAAGGCCTCGGCGCAGTCGCCGCCCTGCAGCAAGAACGCCTCACCGCGCGCGACAGCCCCAAGCCGGGCGCGCAGCTGGTCGCACTCACCGGCAAAGACCAGCGGCGGATACGAGGCGAGGTCCGCAAGCACCTTGCGCAGAGCCTCGGAATCCGGCCATTCAGGCTGCTGCGCCGCGGGAAGGGACAGCCAGGAGAAGTCCTGGGCGGTGGTGTCAACGTTCACGGTCACGCTGCAAGGCTACGTGGTCACGCATATGGAAACGCCATGACGCCCGATGGGTGAGACACATCATGGAACGGCACCCCCTGTCGCGGCACTGCGCTAGGCTCGTCCCGTGAACGCGCAGCAGCACGCCTACTCCTGGTGGTGGACCGTCCCCGAGGCGGCCCGCTAGCTCGCGTACCCACGCAGACTTCAACGGCCGCCCCTCGGGGCGGCCGTTTCGCGTCTGACGCGGAGAGCCTCCCCGAAGAGCGGCCGGACCCCGACCCGACTCCCCGGAAGGCCCACCGTGACCGACGTGCCCGCCCTGATCGCCCGGCTCACCGAAGCAGGCGAGCCGTTCGCCCTGCTGCACCGCCGCACCCCGCGCCTGGCCCCGGACACCGTGGAACTGCTCCTGGGCGAGGTCGGCGGGTACGAGACCCTGGCCGAGCTGCCGCTCCCTTCCGGCGCGCCGCAGTCCGGGCTGCCCGAGCACGACCTGCTCGCGCTGGTGCCCTACCGGCAGATCCGCGAGCGCGGCTTCGAGGTCCGCGACGACGGCACGCCGCTGCGCGCGCTGAAGGTCCGCGAGTCCTACCGGCTCCCGCTGGCCGAGCTGCGCGCCGCCCTGCCGCAACGCAAGGTCGAGCTGGGCGACGGCGGCTTCGACGTGGACGACGCCGCCTACGCCGCGATCGTGCGGCGGGTCATCGACGAGGAGATCGGCCGCGGCGAGGGTGCCAACTTCGTCATCCGGCGCGACTTCACCGCGACGCTCACGGACTTCTCCCCGGCCCTCGCGCTGACCCTCTTCCGCCGCCTGCTGGAGCAGGAGCGCGGCGCGTACTGGACCTTCCTCGTCCACACGGGAGATCGGGTGCTCGTGGGGGCCAGCCCGGAGGTGCACGTGCGGCAGACCGCGGAGACGGTCGTGATGAACCCGATCTCCGGCACCTACCGCTACCCCGCCGCGGGCCCCGGCCTCGACTCGCTCCTCACCTTCCTCCACGACCGCAAGGAGCTGGAGGAGCTCACCATGGTCGTGGACGAGGAGCTGAAGATGATGTGCCAGGTCGGCGACCTGGGCGGCCAGGTCCTCGGCCCGCGGCTGAAGGAGATGGCGCACCTCGCGCACACCGAGTACGAGCTGCGCGGCCGCACCTCGCTGGACGTGCGGGAGGTGCTGCGCGAGACCATGTTCGCCGCCACCGTGACCGGCAGCCCCGTCGAGAACGCGACCCGGGTCATCTCCCGCCACGAGTCCACCGGCCGCGGCTACTACTCCGGCGCCCTCGCCCTGATCGGCCGCACCGCGGGCGGTGCGCAGACCCTCGACTCCCCCATTCTCATCCGCACCGCCGACATCGACCCGGCGACGGGCCGCCTCGCGGTACGCGTCGGCGCGACGCTGGTGCGGCACTCCGACCCGGACTCCGAGGTGGCCGAGACCCACGCCAAGGCGGCCGGCGTGCTCGCCGCGATCGGCGCCGTCCCGCCCCGGGCACCCCGGGGCGGCGGCTCGGCGCCGCTGCTCGCCGACCACCACCGGGTGCAGGCCGCGCTGGACGCGCGCCGCAGGAACCTTTCGCCGTTCTGGCTGCGGATGCAGACGCCCATGGCACCGGAGGGGACCTCGGGCCAGGACTGCCTGGTGATCGACTGCGAGGACACCTTCACCTCGATGCTCGCGCACCTGCTGCGCTCGCTGGGCCACCGGGTGACGGTGCGGCGCTGGGACGCGCCGGGCCTGGCGGATGCCGTCGCCGCGCACGAGGGTCCGCTGGTGCTCGGCCCCGGCCCCGGCGATCCGGCGGCGGACGACCCGAAGATGAACGCGATGCGGGAGCTGGTCGCCTCGCTGCTGGACACCGGCCGCCCGCACGGCTTCCTGGCGGTGTGCCTGAGCCACCAGTTGCTGAGTCAGGCCCTGGGTCTGCCGCTGCACCGCAAGGACACCCCGTACCAGGGCGCCCAGGAACGGATCACGCTGTTCGGGGAGGAGCACACCGTCGGCTTCTACAACACCTTCACGGCCCGCTGCGACGACGACGCGGCGGCGCGGCTGGCGGAGCGGGGCGTCGAGCTGAGCCGCGACGGGGCCACGGGAGACGTGCACGCCCTGCGCGGCCCGGGGTTCGCCGGGCTCCAGTTCCACCCGGAGTCGGTGCTGACGCTCGACGGCCTCGCGATCGTGCGTGAGGCGCTGCGCGGGCTGGTGCCGCAGACGGCCTGAACCCTCGAGCGGTCAGCGGCTCACGGGCGGCAGAACCGCGGCGTCACGGGCGGCAGAGCCACGGCGTCACGGGCGGCAGAGCCGCTCCGGGTTCGGGTCGAGCTCGCGCACGCAGTGGGCGGTGGACGCGAAGGTCTCCGCGCCGACGCGGCTCACCACCCGTTCCCGCAGGGCCCCGGCCAGGGTCAGCGCGGCGTCCATGGCGACGCGCCGGCCCTGGTCCGTGAGCGAGGCCAGGACCACGCGCCGGTCCGCGGCGCTCGGCTGACGGTGCAGCAGTTCCGCCTCCGTCAGCCGGTCGGCGACCTTGGTGGTGCCGGCCGTGGTGAAGTTCAGCGTGGCGGCCAGCTGGTTCATCGGCGCCGTCTGCTCGGGCGAGGTCAGCAGGAACCAGAGCACCTGGAACTCCGAGGGCGTCAGGCCCGCCTTCGCCTGCACGTCGGCCAGCAGCTGGTCGGTCACCCGCCGGAAGCCGGCCTGAAGGGTGTTCCACTGGTCCAGCAGTTCCAGGTCCGCCGCGTCCGGACACTTCTCGGCCATCCCCCGACCTTTCGTACGAATCGACCGCTCTTGCCCAGGGTAGCAACGCGGGCTAATGTCTAACTAGCTACTTAATATCCAGCTAGCTATCCAGTGAGAGGTCTCTCCGTCATGTCTGTCACCCTGCCCGCCGGGCACTACCGGCTCGACCCCGCGGCCACCGAGGTCCGTATCCAGCACAGGACGATGTGGGGCCTGGTCACCGTCAAGGGCCGCTTCACCGAGGTGACCGGCGCGGGCGAGATACCCGCCGACGGAGGCCCCGCCTCCGGCACGCTGACCCTGGCCAGCGCCTCCCTGGACACCGGCCACGCCAAGCGGGACCTGCACCTGCGCGGGGCCGACTTCTTCGACACCGAGCGCTTCCCCGAGCTGGTCTTCACCGCCACCGAGGCCCGGCCGCAGAGCGACGGCACCGTCGAGCTCGACGGGCAGCTGACCGTGCACGGCGTCACCGAGCCGCTGACCCTCACCGGGACCGTCACCGATCGCACCGACGCGAGCGTCACCCTGGCCGTGGACACCGTCATCGACCGGGACCGCTTCGGCCTCGGCTGGAACAAGCTGGGCATGCTGAAGGGCCTGACGGCGGTCACCGTCAACGCCACCTTCAGGCAGGCCTGACGGCGGCGGTCAGGCCTGCTCCTCCTCGTCGAGCCCCGCGGCGATGGCGTAACGGACCAGCTCCACCCGGTTGTGCAGCTGCAGCTTGCCGAGGGTGTTCTGGACGTGGTTCTGCACCGTGCGCGGCGAGAGCACCAGGCGGTCGGCGATCGCCTTGTACGGCAGGCCCTTGGCCACCAGCCGCAGCACCTCCGTCTCCCGGTCCGTCAGCCTGGGCGCGCTCGGGCCGTCCTGGCCGGCCGGCGCGGGCTCGGCCGCCAGGCGGCGGAACTCGCCGAGGACGAGGCCGGCCAGCCCGGGGGTGAACACCGCGTCGCCCGCGGCGGTGCGCCGCACCGCGTCGATCAGGTCCTCACGGCTGGCGGACTTGACCAGGTAGCCGGTGGCACCGGACTTGACCGCCTCCAGCACGTCGCCGTGCTCGCCGCTGGCGGACAGCACCAGCACGCGTGGCGCGGCGTCGCCCGCCATCAGCTGGCGGCAGACCTCGACGCCCGGCTGGTCGGGCAGGTTCAGGTCGAGCACGACCACGCCGGGCCGGCTCGCCCGGCCGCGCTGCACGGCCTCGCGCGCGTCGCCCGCGGTGGCCACGACGTCGAACCCGGCGTCGGCCAGGTCCCTGGCCACCGCCTCGCGCCACATCGGGTGGTCGTCGACCACCATCACCCGGATCCCGGCCTCGCTCATCTCACCCCTCCTGCTGACGCTGCTTCGGCACCCGCAGCTCCACCTCGGTGCCCTGCCCTGCGGCGGAGAAGAACTCCGCGCTGCCGCCCAGATCCCGCAACCGGCCGCGGATCGACTGCGACACCCCGAGCCTGCCCTCGCGCTCGGCCTCGGCCAACCGCGCCGGGTCGAAACCGGGACCGTCGTCACGGACGCTGACGATCACCGCGTCCGGCTCGTCCTCCACCAGGATCCACGCCTGGGCCTGCTCGCCCACGTGCTGCCGCACATTGTCCAACGCGGCACCGACAGCGGCCGCGAGCTCGTCCGCCGCGCGGAAGGGAAGCAGCACCTCCGTGCCGGGCTGCGCCACGCTGACCCGCGGGTCGGCGAGCGGCGCGAGCAGGGCCCGCAGGTCCTGTGGCAGGTGCGGATCGGCGGCCGCCGGCGCACGGCCGCGTCTGGCCGCGCCGAACAACCCGCCGGGCAGCGCCGGCTGCACCTCGCTGGCGATCAGGCGGCGCAACGCCACCTCCTGCTCCCCCGCGAGCGCGGCGATCTCGGCGGCCTCGCCGCCGAGCTCCGCGCCGCGTCGCTTGACCAGGGTGAGCACCTGGAGCACCCCGTCGTGGATGTCCCTGGCCAGGCGCTCGCGCTCACGGGTCGCCGCCTGGATCTCCAGCGCGCGGGCGAGCGTCTCCTCGCTCTTGCGGGCCAGGTCGACGACGAAGCCGATGGCCACGCCGCTGAGCAGCAGCAGCACGATGTTGTGCAGGTTGGAGCCGTCGAGCGTGCCCGCCTCGATGACGTTGGCGACGCCGACGACCGCCCCTGCGATCGCCCCCGGGAGCCAGCCGCCGTACACGGCGAAGCCGAGCACCGCGCTCGCCGCACGGATGGTGGGCAGGGTGACGTCCCCGCCCTGCACCCAGTGCCAGGAGTCGAAGGCCCGCGTCAGCAGGATGCCGGCCACGACCAGCCCCAGGTCGACGATCAGCCAGCGGCGCGTGCACGTCTCCTTCGACCAGAAGACCTTGACCGTGCCCAGCGTCCAGGCCGACAGCACGCCCATGTAGATCCACGCGCCGAGCTGGTTGGTGTAGTGCTGCTCGTGCTGGGCGTAGCGGCCTATCGCGTAGAGCAGCGTCAGCACCCGGAACGCGCTGATGGCGATCCACAGCGGCTGCTCGACGGAGAACGAGCCCCCGCCGACCGCGACGCCCTTCGGCTTTCCCCCCACGATCCCCTCCCCTACTGGCCCTGCTTGTCCTGCTGCCTGGACGCCTGCTTCTCGGCCTTCTTCGCGTCCTGCATCGCCCGCTTGGCGGCCGTCGCGTAGACGTCCACGTACTCCTGCCCGGAGAGGCGCATGATCTCGTACATCACCTCGTCGGTGACCGAACGCAGGATGAACCGGTCGTTCTCCATGCCGTGGTAGCGCGAGAAGTCCATCGGCCGGCCGATCCGGATGCCCGGACGGACGCCGAACTTCGGCAGCACCTGGCCCGGAGGCTGGAGCTTCTCGGTGTCGATCATCGCGACGGGGATCACCGGCGCACCGGTCGCCAGCGCGATCCGGGCCACGCCGCCGACCTTGCCGCGGTACAGCCGGCCGTCGGGCGAGCGGGTTCCCTCCGGGTACACCCCGAAGAGCTCACCGCGCTCGATCACCGCGATGCCGCTCTGGATCGCCGCCTCACCGGCCCCGCGCACCCCGGAACGGTCGACCGGGAGCTGCCCGACCCCCTTGAAGAAGGCGGCCGTCAACTTTCCCTTGATCCCCGTCCCGGTGAAGTACTCGGACTTCGCGATGAACGTGACCCGGCGCCTCGGGATCAGCGCGGGCAGGAAGAACGAGTCGGAGAAGCTGAGGTGGTTGCTGGCCAGGATGGCCGGACCCTCCTCGGGGATGTTCTCCATCCCCTCGACCCACGGACGGAAGAAGATCTTCAGCAGCGGGGCGACGATCATCTTCATCAGCCGGTAGAACAAGCCTGACCTCCATACTCACCTGACCACCGAGAACCTTAGTCCGCTTCGCGGCAATCTCCCTCCACCCCGTAGGGGTCGGGAACAGGAAGCTGTACGGGCGCGTTGCCGACATGCGACGATGACGCTGACTGGCGCATCCCCGCAAACGCGCTCCAGGCCAGCGCCCCCACTTGGCCCACGGTCGGGAAGGACCTCACATGCCGCTGCTGCCCGGCGCCGAACCGTACCGCCATCACGGCGGGCCGGTGGGAATCCTGGTCTGCCACGGCTTCACCGGATCGCCCAACTCGATGCGCCCCTGGGCCGAGCGTGCGGCCACCGAGGGTTACAGCGTCTCCCTCCCGCTGCTGCCGGGCCACGGCACGCACTGGAAGGACCTCAACACCACCCGCTGGCCGGACTGGTACGCGACGATCGAACGCGAGTACCTGGGCCTGGCCGAGGAGTGCGACCAGATCTTCGTCTTCGGCCTCTCCATGGGCGGCCTGCTCGCGCTGCACCTGGCCGCCGAGCAGGGGGCCGGCGTCAGCGGCCTGGTCCTGGTGAACCCCCTGGTCGTGATGCCGGGCCAGGCGCACGTCGCGCTGCCGGTCGTCCGCCACCTGGTGCCGAGTTTCCCCGGCATCGCGAGCGACATCGCCAAGCCGGGCGTCGACGAGGGCGGCTACACCCGCACCCCGCTGCACGCCGCGCACTCGATGAAGCAGCTGACGAAGATCGTCCAGTCCCAGCTGCCGTCGGTGACGCAGCCGCTGCTGCTGTTCCGCAGCCCGCAGGACAACGTGGTCTCGCCCGTCAGCGGCCGGACGCTGGTGGAGCGCGTCGGCTCCGCGGACCTCGAGGAGCGACTGCTGGAACGCAGCCGCCACGTGGCCACCCTGGACTGGGACGCCGACCAGATCTTCGACGGGAGCATGGACTTCGTCCGGCGCCTGACCGTCCCCGCAACGAAGGGCTGACGGCGATGGCAGAGCCGGAGGGCGTGGAGCGCCCCGAGCAGTCCGACCCCGAGGGCCGGACCGACCGCACCGACGACGAGCTCTTCGCCGAGCTGGTCGCGGGCTTCGACGAGCCGGTCGCCGAGGGCGACCGCAGCTGGCCCGAGGCGGAGGACGTGGCGGACCTGCGTCCGCAGGCGCGCCCGCGCCCGGTGATCAACCCGCTGCCGATGGTGCGCGCGGTGCCGCCGGTCGACCCGCGGGCGTGGACGCCCGAGGAGGACCCGGACGACGAGCACTACACCCCTCCGGAGCCGCCGCCGCTGCCGCAGACGCAGGCCGCGACGAAGCTGGCCCTGCTGGCGCTGGTGGTGGGCCTCGTCATGATCGTTCTCGGCGAGATCGGCGAGCTGCCCGGCATGGCGACGTTCCTCGGCGTCTGCGCCGTGGCCGGCGCGGTGGCCGCCCTGGTCGTCCGCATGCGGAACCCGGACCCGGAGGAAGAGGACGACGACCCGAACCACGGCGCGGTCGTCTGACGCCCGGTTGCACCCTCCAGGGGCGCGGGGAACTCCGCGACAAGCCACCGCCGTTCGGGTGGTCCTCGACGCGCAGGGCCCTCCGCACGCCGGTGGTTGCTTGCGCACGCAGTTCGTCGGGCAGAGCCCCCCGCCCCCCGAGGTGGTGCAGCTAACCGGGAATGCGAAGTACCCCCACCACCGGTAGGTGATCCGTCGCCAGGAGCAGGTCCTTGGCGCGGAGTCCGGGGTAGCCCTCGCCGGCGACGCCGCAGGCGAGGACCTGGATGTCCGGGGTGGTGAAGATGCCGTCGATCCGCTGGTGCGGGTTCTTCGGGACGCTGCTGAACTCGTTGCCCCACGGCCGCGCCGCCCACCCGTCCCGCAGGCGCGCCGCGAGCACCTCCCAACCGCGCTCGCCCGGATGCTCGTTGAAGTCGCCGCCGACGACCGAGTGGGCGACGCCCAGGCCGTCGAGGTGGTCCAGCAGGAGCTGGAACTGCTCGAACCGTTCGTCACCGTCCAGCGACAGGTGACAGCTCGTCACCGAGAACGGCGCCGCGGCGCCGACCTGGACCACCGTGGTCGCGAAGCCGCGCTGGTGCAGTTCGGGGCGGCGTGGGAGCCAGACGTCGTGGGTGGCGAGCGGCACCGCGCGCAGGCGGCCCAGCAGCAGCGGCCCGGAGGCCGCCTTGCCCCCGCTGAGGACCATCAGGCCGGCCGAGCGGGCCAGCCACGCGGCCTGGGGGCGGGGGAACCAGAAGCGCGGGGACTCCTGGATGCAGACCAGATCGGGCTGGAGCGCCCGCAGGACGCGGACCACCGCCGTGCGGTCGTCGCGCAGGCTCCGGATGTTGTAGCTGACGACCCGGACGATCTCGGAGCCGTCCGGCTGCGGGCCGGAGGCCGGCAGGTCCCACATCTGATCGCTCAGCGTCTCCATGCTGCGAGTCTCGCAAAACACCCGGGCCCGCGCCGTGGAACGGCGCGGGCCCGGGCGGGCACATCCTGTGAAGATCGCGATCAGAAGCGGGCGAGGTCCGCCGCGCCGATGATGCCGGCGGCGGAGCCGATCGTCGCGAGGACGACCTCCGCGCGGGGGCGGTGGACGCCACCGATCAGGTACTTCTCGAAGGCCTTGGCCACCGGGTCCAGCAGCAGGTGGCCGGAGTCGGAGACGCCGCCGCCGAGCACGAAGACGGCCGGGTCGAAGAGCGAGGCGAGGTCGGCGAGGCCGCGGCCGAGCCAGTCGGCGAGCTCGTCGTAGACGTCCAGCGCCAGCGGGTCGCCCTCCTGGGCGGCCTGGGTGATCTGGCTGCCGGTGATCGTCTCGGCGATGCCCTCGTTCAGTTCCAGCAACCGTGCGCCGCGCTCGGTGTCCGCCGCGGCCGCCTCGCGGCCGTAGCGGCGCAGGGCGCGGCCGGAGGCGTACTGCTCCCAGCAGCCCTTGGAGCCACAGCCGCACGGGAGGCCGTCGGGGACCATGTTCAGGTGGCCGATCTCGCCGGCCACGCCGAAGCTGCCCCGGTGCATCCGGCCCTCGATGACGATGCCCCCACCGACGCCGGTGCCGACCGTCACCATGATCATGTCCTTGTGACCGGCCGCCGCGCCGAACCGGAACTCGCCCCAGGCGGCGGCGTTCGCGTCGTTCTCGACCACCGTCGGCAGGTGGACCAGGTCCTCGATCCGGGCCTTGAGCGGCTCGTTCTCCCAGGCGATGTTGGGCGCCATCAGGACCGTCGACCGGTCGCGGTCGATGTAGCCCGGGGCGCCGACGCCGACGGCGACGACCTCGTGGTCCTCGCGCAGTTCCTTGATCGCTTCCGCGATGGCGCCTACGGCCCACTGCGGATCGGCGGGCGTCGGCACGCGGGTGCGCGCCAGGATCGCCCCGTTCTCGTCCACGACGCCGGCCGCGATCTTGGTGCCCCCGACGTCGACGCCGATGGTGAGTCCCATGTGTCCCTCAGTCTTCGGTAGATCCCCGCTGGGCGGTACCGTACATTAGCCGAAGACAGGAAGGCGAGAGTGTTCCGGGTCGAGTTCATAAGTCGAAAACAACTCTCCCGGTTCTGCCTCACCTCCACCAGGACGAACCCCGACGAGGTCTAGTCCAGGTCGATGTGTTCGGTGCCGTCCTGCTTCGGTGCCGTCCAGCGGCGTTCGGAGGCTGAAACCGCAGCCCGGTAGGCGGCGATCAGTTCACCCCCCGCCGCCAGCAGATGGCCGTACACGGCGGGGCTCGAGCTGCGGAGCGGTGCGGCCAGGTTCTGCAACACCTCCATCGGATCGCTGGAGCCGGAGCTGAGGGCGGTCACCTTCTCGGTGACGGCCGAGGCGAAACGGCGCACCTCGTCGACGAGCGGGCCGAGATCCTGCCCGAAGGGGAGGTCGGCCGACGCCCCCTCACCGTCCCGGCCAGTCTCACCGACCGCCTCGGGCTCCGCCACCGGGACGTGCTCCGCCGAAGCGGGCTCCTGCGGCTGTTGCCCCTGCTCGGCGACGGCCTCCGCCCACACGTCCCCGCTGTCCTCGACACTGCTCATGTCCCACTCCCCATCGTCGGCGTCCTCGCCTTCGACGCTACCTGAGCGGGGCGGGCCACAGGGACGGGTCGGGTGCGAATCGCACGGTCAGCTCCCCGTCGCGCAGTGCCGCGCCCGCGACCGTGCAGCGGCGCAGCGCGGACGGCAGCGGGACGGTACGGCGGTGTCCGGCGACGCCGAGGAGCAGGTCGTCGCCGCGGCGCAGCAGGTCGAGGTCACCGCGCTCGGCGCCGGGCAGCGGGATGTGCCAGACCAGCACGCCGTCGGGCGTGCCGAGCCGGTCCTCCACCTCCCAGGCGGCGGCCTTGCGGGCCGCGGCGACGGGCCCCTCCGGCCAGGTGGCCAGGGCGGCGGGTTCGGCCAGGCCGGCCAGGTCGGAGCGCTCCGGCTCCCGGCCGAGGTCTGGTACCAGGTGGACGGGCTCGTCCCAGTCGCCGAACCCCTCGTCGCCGAACGCCTCCACCGCAGCCGCACCGACACGGCTCACCAGCACCGACTCCAGCGGCAGTTGCTCCAGCGCCAGTGCGGCGCGCATCCGCCGCTGCTGCGCGCGGGTGCGCGGGCCGCCCGGCGGCGGGACCACCAGGCGCACGGTGGTGCCGGGCGCGTCGAGGGCGGCGCGGACGTCGGCCAGCTCGGCCGAGGCCCAGGCGCGCGCCTCGAAGAGCCACTGCGAGGGCATCGGCACCCCGGCCAGCCCGGCCAGGACCGGGCGCAGCGCGCGGGCGGCCTGCCGCTCGTCCGGCAGCAGCCGGGCGAGGTAGGTGTCCAGCCGCGCGGGCAGCGCCAGGGCGGTGAGCAGCTCGGCGACCGGCGGCGCGTCGACGACCACGAGGTCGAAGTCGTCCTGTCCGGGCAGCGAGCGCAGCAGGTCCAGCAGGGCGAGTTCGCGGGCGCCGGGCAGGGCGACGAGCTCGTCCGCCTCCAGCGGCTCGACGCCGAGGAGGTCGAACAGCGGCTTGGCGCGGCGCATCAGCCGCACGCCGGCCGCCCGGAAGGCCGACTGCCCGTCCAGCCGGACCGCGAACAGCCCCGGCTCCAGTCCCGTCCGGGCGGGTTCGGCACCGAGCCGCTGGTCGAGCAGCGCGTCCAGGGAGCGGTAGGGGTCGTCGGCGGCGACCAGCAGCACCCGTTCGCCGGACTCGGCGGCCAGGGCGGCGGTCGCGGCGGCGACGGTGGTGCGGCCGGCCCCGCCCGAGCCGCTGACGAGGACGAGGCGGGGCATGGCGGGCGCCTTGGCCATCAGGCGGCGAGGTCCTCGACGCGCTTCTTCAGACCGGCCAGCGCGCGGTCGATGATGACCTTCTCGGCCTTGCGCTTGATCATGCCCAGCATCGGGATCTTGACGTCGACCGCGAGCTGGTAGGTGACCTCGGTCCGCGCGCCCGCCGGGGTGAGCGTGTAGGAGCCGTCGAGGGACTTCAGCATCTGGCTCTTCACCAGCGTCCAGCTGACCTTGCGGTCACCGTCCCAGGTGTAGGCGAGGACGTGCTCGTCCTTGATCGCGCCCGCGTCCAGCACCAGGCGGACCTCCTCGGCGCGGCCGTCCTCGGTCTCGGCGAGGACCTCGATCTCCTTGACCTCGCCCGTCCACACCGGGTACGCGGCGAAGTCCGCGATCACCGCCATGATCGCGGCAGGGGTGGCCTCGATCGTGGTGCTCGACCTGGTGTGCTCCGCCATCGGGTGGCCTCCGCCTCTCGACCCTTGTACTACTACCGCGAAGAGGCTATCGCGTCCGTGCCCGCGGCCCGTGATCAGACCGGTCGGATACCGGCGCTCGGATGTCGGGCGCTCGGATGTCGGGCGCTCAGATGTCCAGCACCCATGGCCGTCCGGTCGCGTTGAAGTGGCCGACGTTGACGCACTCGGTGCGGCCGATCCGCATCCGCCGCGCCAGCGGCTGGTGGACGTGGCCGAAGAGGGCGTACGCGGGCTGGGTCTCCCGGATCGCCTCCAGCACCGCCTCGCTGCCGCGCTCGAAACGGCGGGCGACGGTGTCGTAGGTCAGCTCCGGTACCGCGGGCGGGATGTGCGTGCACAGCACGTCGACCCGGCCCAGCGCCGCGACCTTGGCCGCGTACTCCTCGTCGCCGATCTCGAAGGGCGTGCGCATCGGGCTCGGCAGGCCGCCGCCGACGAAGCCGAAGGTGCGGCCG
The DNA here is from genome assembly GCF_041261265.1 of Streptacidiphilus sp. MAP12-33. Taxonomy (NCBI): domain Bacteria; kingdom Bacillati; phylum Actinomycetota; class Actinomycetes; order Kitasatosporales; family Streptomycetaceae; genus Streptacidiphilus; species Streptacidiphilus sp. MAP12-33. Next base: position 110,387 of record NZ_JBGCCA010000030.1, on the reverse strand, counting down.
CCGAGCTCGGTGGTCTGCCCGTCCAGCACCGTGACGCCGGCGCGGGCGAACTCCGGCCACAGCCGCGGCAGGTCCACGTTGCCGTAGGTGGCGTAGGTGGGCGCCGGGAAGGCGGCGAAGAGCTCGGCGTACTGACGGCGCACGGCGCCCTCGATCGCCTCGGCGCGGTCCAGTCCGATGCCCGCCCACAGCTCGGCGGAGAAGGCGCGCGCGTCCTCGAAGCGCCGCTCGGTGCGCATCCGCACCAGGCGGCCGGCGTTCTCGGCGCCGAACAGGTCGGGGAAGATGCCGCGGCTGTGGTCGGCGTAGTCGAGAAAGAGAATGAGGTCCCCGAGACAGACCAGCGCGTCGGCGCCCTCACCGGCGCGCGCGAGCGCCTCGCTGTTGCCGTGCACGTCGCTGACCACATGGACCCGCATGGGCCCCACCCTAGGCCCACTACGCTGGTCAGCGAGTGTGACCCTGGGAACACCTGGCTTCTACATCTATCCCGCCGGTCCTACCCGCTAGTAACGTCCAGGCGTCCCAGCAGCGTCGCCGTGGCAGCCAGACAGATCGAGGAGCAAGCTTTGCGCGAGTTCAGCCTTCCGGCCCTGTACGTGGTGCCGAGCGGCGGAAACCTCACCGACCTGGTTCACGCCAACGCGGAGCAGCACCCCGACCTGCCCCTCGTCGCCCGCAAGGTGGACGGCGTCTGGCAGGACCGCACGGCGAGGCAGTTCCTGGCCGAGGTCCGGGCGGCCGCCAAGGGCCTGATCGCCTCCGGCGTGAACGCCGGCGACCGGGTCGGCCTGATGGCCCGCACCCGCTACGAGTGGACCCTGCTGGACTTCGCGATCTGGTGCGCCGGCGCGATCACCGTCCCGGTGTACGAGACCTCCTCGGCCGAGCAGGTCGAGTGGATCCTCGGCGACTCCGGCGCGGTCGCCTGCGTCGCCGAGCTGCCCCGCCACGAGGCGGTCATCGCCGAGGTGCGCGAGCGACTGCCCGAGCTCAAGCAGGTCTGGCAGTTGGAGGCCGGGGGCCTCGACGAGCTGGTGAGAGCCGGCGCCGAGGTCTCCGACACGGCGGTCGAGGAGCGCCGGGCCACCCTCGGCCCGGACACGGTCGCCACCATCGTCTACACCTCCGGCACCACCGGCCGCCCCAAGGGCTGCATGCTGACCCACGCCAACTTCATGGCGGAGCTCGGCAACGTGACGCAGCGCCTTACGCCGCTGTTCCGCCCCGGCCACTCCTCGGTGCTGCTCTTCCTGCCGCAGGCGCACGTGCTGGGCCGGATCGCGGAGATCGCGGCCGCGATGGCGCCGATCCGGATCGGCCACGTCTCCGACCTCAAGGAGGTCACCGCGGAGCTGGCCTCGTTCCGGCCGACGCTGATCCTGGGCGTGCCGCGGGTCTTCGAGAAGGTCTACAACACCGCCCGCGCCAAGGCGCAGGCGGAGGGCAAGGGCAAGATCTTCGACCGTGCCGCCGACACCGCCATCGCCTACAGCCGCGCCCTGGACACCCCCGGTGGCGCCTCGCTGGGCCTGAAGCTGCGTCACCGGATGTTCGACGCGCTGGTCTACAGCAAGCTGCGCAACGCGCTCGGCGGCCGGGCCACCCACGCCATCTCCGGCGGCGCTCCGCTGGGCGAGCGGCTGGGCCACTTCTACCGGGGCATCGGCTTCACCGTGCTGGAGGGCTACGGCCTGACCGAGACCTGCGCGGCCACCGCCTTCAACCCCTACGACCGGCCGAAGATCGGCACCGTCGGCCAGCCGCTGCCCGGCTCGGCCGCCCGGATCGGCGAGGACGGCGAGATCTGGCTCAAGGGTCCGCAGGTCTTCACCGGCTACTGGAACAACCCCGCGGCCACCGCCGAGGCGCTGCACGACGGCTGGTTCGCCACCGGCGACATCGGCGAGCTGGACGAGGACGGCTACCTCAGGATCACCGGGCGCAAGAAGGAGATCATCGTCACCGCCGGGGGCAAGAACGTCGCCCCGGCCGTGATCGAGGACCGGATCCGGGCGCACCCGCTGATCGGCGAGTGCATGGTCGTCGGCGACCGCCGCCCCTTCATCGGCGCGCTGATCACCGTGGACCCGGAGTTCTTCCCGGCCTGGAAGAAGCTGCACAACAAGCCGGAGCAGGCCACCGTCACCGACCTGCTGGCCGACTCGGACCTGCTCTCGGCCGTCCAGGCGGCGATCGACGACGGCAACGCGGCGGTCTCGCACGCCGAGGCGGTCAAGAAGTTCCGGATCATCGACACGGTGCTCTCGGAGGACTCCGGCCACCTCACCCCCTCGCTCAAGCTGAAGCGCGCGGTGGTCATGAAGGACTTCGACGACGAGGTCGAGGCGCTGTACAAGAAATAATTCGGACTCCGGCAGTTCACCGGAATTTGATGTTCCCCCCGGAACCAGTGATTCCGGAGGGCTTTTTATAAACGCGGCGTATATTCTGACGAAATCCCCTCCAGTCCGTGCACAACGGTTGGGAAGCTGGCCCCGCGCATTCCGCGCCAACCGGACGAGGGGGGACTTCGTCAGCGATGTCCGTACGATCCGCGCTTCCCAAAATCCTGGCGGCGTTCAGTCTCGCCGCCACCCTGCTGGGCGGCGCCGCCGTCACGGCACCGGCCGCCCACGCCGACGAGACCACCGTCTCCCAGGACACCTACCGCACCGGCTGGGACCAGAACGAGCCCGGCCTGACGCCCGCCCAGGTCTCCTCCTCCGACTTCGGCCAGCAGTTCTCCACCGCCGTCGACGGGCAGGTCTACGCGCAGCCCGTGGTGGTCGGCAACACCCTCGTCGTCGCCACCGAGACCAACCACGTCTACGGCCTGGACCCGGTCACCGGCGCGATCCGGTGGAGCGACGCCTACGGCGCGCCGTGGCCCGCCTCCGGCGTCACCACGCCCGGCGCCACCTGGTCCTGCGGCGACCTCTCGCCGTACATCGGGATCACCGGCACGCCCGTCTACGACCCGGCCTCCGGCTACGTCTACCTGGTCTCCAAGGAGGACGGCGGCCAGTACCACGACGCGCCCGTCTACAAGATGCACGCGGTGGACCCGGCCACCGGCAACGAGAAGGCGGGCTTCCCCGTCGTCATCTCCGGCTCCCCGGGCAACGACCCGACCACCGTCTTCACGCCCGTCCAGGAGGGCCAGCGGCCCGGCCTGCTGCTGCTGAACGGCGTGGTCTACGCGGGCTTCGGCTCGGTCTGCGACCACGGCAACTGGCGCGGCTTCGTCGTCGGCGTCAACACCGCCGGGCAGCAGACGGCGATGTGGGTGGACGAGACCGGCGCCGCCAACCAGGGCGGCGGCATCTGGGCCTCCGGCGGCGGTCTGGTCGCCGACGCGCAGGGCCACATCGAGTTCTCCACCGGCAACGGCGTCTCCCCGCCGGTCGGCCCCGGCAGCAAGCCGCCCGCCAGCATGTCGGAGTCGGTCATCTCGCTGACCGTGCAGGGCGACGGCTCGCTCAAGGCGAACGACTTCTTCGCCCCCTCCGACGCGGCCTACCTGGACCAGAACGACCGCGACCTCGGCTCCGGCGGCGTGATGGCGATCCCGGACGGCTACGGCACGACCGCCGTCCGGCACCTGGCCGTCACCGAGGGCAAGGACGGCCGGATCTTCCTGCTGAACCGCGACAACCTGGGCGGCATGGCGCAGGGTTCGGGCGGCGGCGACGCCGACGTGCAGACGCTCGGCCCGTACACCGGCTGCTACTGCCACCCGGCCTTCTGGGGCGGAGGCGGCGGCTACGTGTACTACTCCAGCAACGGCGGCCCACTTCAGGCCTTCCACCTCGGCACCGACGGCAGCGGCAAGCCGGCGCTGGCCCTGGTCGGCCAGGGCTCCATCAACTTCGGCTACCTCAACGAGGGTTCGCCCGTCGTCAGCTCCACCGGCACCACCGCCGGCAGCTCCGTCGTCTGGGTCTCCAAGGCCAACGACATGTACGGCACCGGTGCCACCCTCTACGCCTACAACGGCACCCCGAACGCGGACGGCTCGCTCAGCCTGCTGTGGTCCGCTCCCTACGGCGTCGCCTCCAAGTTCGCCACGCCCGCGACCAGCGGCGGCCGCGTCTACATCGGCTCCCGCGACGGCCACGTGCTGGCCTTCGGCCGCCCGGCCACCTCGGTGCTGACCGGACAGCCGGTCCCGATCGGGCAGGTCAACGTGGGCTCCAGCGGCAGCGGGACGCTCACCCTCACCGCCTCCCGGGCGCTGGACGTCACCGGCGTCACCACCTCGGCGCCGTTCTCGGTGACGGCGCCGACGCTGCCCGCCGCGCTCGCGACCGGCGGCACGCTCACCGTCCCGGTCACCTTCACCCCCACCGTGGCGGGCGCGACCACCGGCATCGTCGAGGTGGCCACGGACCAGGGGACGGTCGGCTTCTCCGTCAGCGGGTCCGGCGTCAGGCCCGGCTTCCTGGCCAGTCCTTCGAGCGTCAGCTTCGACAGCCAGCCCACGGGGGTGCCGATCTCCACCTCCGTCCAGTTCACCAACACCGGCACCGGCGGCGAGACCGTCTCCGCGACCGGCTCCCCCGCCGCGCCGTGGAGCGTGACGGGTGCGCCGGCGGCCGGCACCGTGGTCCCCGCGGGCGGCTCCTTCACCGAGTCCGTCACCTACAGCCCGACCACGGCCGGCGACTCCACCGACCAGCTCTCGGTCACCTCCACCTCCGGCACCCTCACCGTGCCGCTGAGCGGCTCCGCGGTCACCGGGCAGGGGCATCTGACGATCACTCCGAGCTCGCTGAGCTTCGGCAACGTGCCGGTTGGCACGGTCTCGCCGCAGCTGAGCTTCACCGTCACCAACGACGGCAACATCCCGGTCACCCTGAACAAGGCGAAGGCGCCGGTCGGCACCTTCTCCAGCCCGAACGCCATCGCCGAGGGGCAGGTGCTCGGCCCCGGCCAGGCGATCTCGGTGCCGGTGGTCTTCTCCCCCGGCACAGCGGGCCCGCTCAGCGACAGCTACGAGATCACCGGCAACACCGGCCAGGGCGACCTCTACGTCCGGCTGTCCGGCACCGGCCTCGCCACGCTGCCGCAGCCGCCGACGAGCTGGCAGGCCAACGGCTCCGCCACGCTCTCCTCGGGAGCGATCCAGCTCACCCCGGCGACGACCCAGCAGTCGGGCTCCGCCTTCTACACCAGTGCGGTGCAGACCGACGGCCTGACCGCCTCGTTCACCTCCACCTTCAGCGGCGGCAGCGGCGGTGACGGCGCCACCTACGCCCTGGTGGACGCGAGCAGGGGCACCGACACCGGGACCGGCGTGTCCGGCGGCGGCATGGGCTTCTCCAAGCTGCCGGGCCTGGCCGTGGTCCTCTCCACCAGTTGGAACGGCGCGGCCGGGATGGGCAACTTCGTCGGTATCGCCCAGGGCCCCGGCTCCGGCGCCGACAACCTCACCTACCTGGCCTGGGCGAAGATCCCCGCCTCGTTGGAGAGCGGCAGCCACGCGGTGACCGTCACCACGGCGGGCGGGCACGTGAAGGTCGGGGTCGACGGCGCCGCGCTGCTCGACTACGTCCCGGCGGCGGGGGTGTTGCCCAGCAACGCCTATGTCGGCTTCACCGGCGGCACCGGCGCGAGCACCGACGTCCACGCTGTCTCGAACATCACGATCACGCCCCCGGCGGCGGCCACCACCGGCCCGCAGGTGCTGACGGCGACGCCGGGCACGGTCGCCTTCGGCCCGCAGACGGCCGGCGGCTCGGAGAGCCAGACGGTGACGCTGATGAACAACGGCACGGGCACGGAGACCGTCTCCGCCGTCACGGCCCCGGCCGCGCCCTTCGGCGCGACACTGCCGGCCGTGGGCACCGCCGTCGCCCCGGGCTCCTCGATCACCGTCCCGGTCAGCTTCGCACCGACCCTGACAGGGGCCCAGAACAGCTCCTTCGCGGTGACCACAACCAGCGGTACCGTCACCGTCTCGCTCTCGGGCACCGGCCAGCCGGCCGGGACCGGCGGCACCCTGCCCGGATTCACCGACGCGAGCTGGCACCTGAACGGCGTGGCGAGCCAGTCCGGCGGCGTGGTCTCGCTGACCACGGACGGCATGCACTCGTCCAAGGGCGACGCGATCAACGCCACCCCGGTCAGCCCGCTGGGCCTGCACGCCACGTTCACCGAGTCGATCAGCTCCACCGGCGCCCAGACCGGCGACGGCATGAGCTTCGCCCTGCTGAACGCGGCGACGACGGGCACCACCTCGCTCGGCCACGACGGCAGCGGGCTGGGCGTCACCGGACTGGACGCGACGGTGGCCGGGCTGGCGGTCTTCTCGAACTTCGGCGCGAGCAGCGCGCCGGATCTCGGTGTGGCCACGACAAGTTCGGCCACCTCCACGTTCTCCACCCTCGGGTACACCACGAATGTCCCGGCGTTGCAGGGGGCGACCCACACCGTCGACGTCCAGGTGACGACCGCGAGCCGTCTCGTGGTCAAGATCGACGGGGTCCAGGAACTCGACGAGGCGGTGACCTTGCCGAACAAGGTGCTGGTCGGGTTCACGGCCGGGGTCGGCGCCTCGACGGACACCTTCGCGGTCTCCGCGCCGACGATCACCTACACCTCGTAAATCAATTCCGGCCGATGGCCGGGAATACGTGCACGGCGCGGCCGCTCGTTAATTTCCGGGGAAAGGAGTGTTAATTCCCGGAAGGCGCGGGCGGTCGCGCATTAGCTTGTCCCGTGGGGAGGGACTTTCCATGATTTCCGCGTTCATCGTGGTGTGCTCGCTCGCGTTGTTCTGGGTGGCGGTGTTCACCCTGTGGTGGATGCTGCACGCGTGGCGCACGCCGGAGACGCTCGCCGGGACCAGCTTCGGCGCCCCGGACGGCACCGGGGCGCTCTCGTTCTCCCTGCTGGTGCCCGCCCGGCACGAGCAGGAGGTGCTGGAGCACACCGTGCTGCGGCTGCTTCAGTCCACGCACCGCGACTACGAGGTGATCGTCATCGTCGGCCACGACGACCCGGACACCGCCGCCGTCGCGCACCGGCTCGCCGCCGAGCACCCGCACCTGGTCAGCGTGGTGACCGACCACCACGAGAAGAAGAACAAGCCCAAGGCGCTCAACAACGCGCTGCCCAGCTGCCGCGGCGACGTGGTCGGCGTCTTCGACGCCGAGGACCAGGTCCACCCGGAGCTGCTCAGCCACGTCGACCACGCCTTCCGCGACACCGACGCCGACGTGGTGCAGGGCGGCGTCCAGCTGATCAACTTCCACTCCAGCTGGTACAGCCTGCGCAACTGCCTGGAGTACTTCTTCTGGTTCCGCTCGCGACTGCACCTGCACGCCGAGAAGGGGTTCATCCCCCTCGGCGGCAACACCGTGTTCGTGCGCACCGAACTGCTGCGTCTGGGCGGCGGCTGGGACGAGGCGTGCCTGGCCGAGGACTGCGACCTCGGGGTGCGGCTGTCCAGCCAGGGCGCCAAGGTCGTCGTCGCCTACGACTCGGAGATGGTGACCCGCGAGGAGACCCCGGACTCGGTGGTCTCCCTGTTCAAGCAGCGCACCCGCTGGAACCAGGGCTTCCTCCAGGTGTACCGGAAGAAGGACTGGAAGCGCCTGCCGTCGCTGCGGCAGCGGATGCTGGCCCGCTACACGCTGGTCACCCCGTTCATCCAGGCGCTGTCCGGCCTCGCGCTGCTGGCCGGCGTGGCGCTGGCGTTCGTGGCCCAGGTGCCCGTCACCGTCGCGCTGGTCTCCTTCTCGCCGCTGGTGCCGATGGCGGCGATGACCGCGTTCGAGGTCGTCGGCCTGCACGACTTCGGCAAGCAGTACCAGCTGCGGGTGCGGTTCAGCCACTACGCGAAGCTGCTGCTCGGGGCCCCGTTCTACCAGCTGATCCTGGCGGGGGCGGCGCTGCGCGCGGTCTGGCGCGAGCTGCGCGGACGCAAGGACTGGGAGCTGACCCGGCACGTCGGCGCGCACCTGGCCGAGGGCTGACCGATCGACACCGAGGGGGGAATTCCGCGATGACGTCAGTCGTCGAGGCCGTCACCGCACTCCCGCGCACCGAGGAGCCCGCCGCCGAACCGCGGCGGCGGCGCCTGGGGCGCTGGGCTTCGAACCGGCCGGACCTGCTGGTCGCCGCGCCGATCCTGGTGGTGATCGTCCTGGTCCAGGCCGTCAACATCACCAACTTCCCGACCGTCAGCGACGACGAGGGCACCTACCTGGCGCAGGCGTGGGCGATCCAGCACGAGGGGGCGCTGGCCCACTACAGCTACTGGTACGACCACCCGCCGCTGGGCTGGCTGCAGATCGCCGCGCTGTCGTGGATCCCGGCCCTGTTCGACCACGGCATGAACGTGGTGATGCAGGCGCGGATCATCATGGTGCCGGTCACCGCGGTCTCCGCCGCGCTGGTCCACGTCGTGGCGCGGAGGATCGGCCTGCCCCGGTGGGCGGCGGCGCTCGCCATGGTCGTCTTCGGGCTCTCGCCGCTGTCGGTCACCATGCAGCGGGAGATCTACCTCGACAACTTCGCGGTGCCGTGGATGCTCGCGGCCTTCGCCCTCGCGCTCTCGCAGCGCAGGCACCTGTGGCACCACATCGCGGCGGGGCTGTGCGCGGGCGTCGCCGTGCTCTCCAAGGAGACGATGATCATCACGCTGCCGGCCCTGGTGCTGGCGGTGTGGCGCGGCTCCGACCGCTCGACCAGGGTCTTCACCATGGTCGGCTTCGCGATGAGCTTCGTCCTGCTGAGTTTCCAGTACCTGCTGTACGCGGTGCTCAAGGGCGAGCTCTTCCCCGGCCCCGACCACAACTCGCTGATCGGCGCGCTGGAGTTCCAGCTCGGCCGGGGCGGCAGCTCCGGCTGGATCCTGGAGAGCGGCTCGGTCACCAACATGACGCTCCACTGGTGGATCGTCCGCGACCCGGTGATCCTCGTGGTCGGCGTGGCCGCGACGGTGGCGGCCCTGTGCGTGAAACGGCTGCGCGAGGTGGCGCTGGCCTCGCTGCTGCTGGTGGTCGTCGCCTGCCGCCCCGGCGGCTACCTGCCGGCCATGTACGTGCTCCAGGCGCTGCCGTTCCTCGCCCTGTGCACGGCGGGCGTGGCGGACGCGATCGCCCGTCAGTTCCTCACCGGGCGCGTCTCGCGGTGGCTGCCGCAGTCGCGCAACGTACTGGCCTTCTGCGCCGTGATCGCGGCCGGGCTGGTCGCCCCGCACTGGGAGACCGGCGACGAGACCGCCGACACCGCCTACAGCAACACCGAGTACAGCCAGGCCTCCGCCTGGGTCAGGGCCCACGTCGCCGACAAGCCGCACACCCGGATCGTCTCCGACGACGCCATGTGGCCCGACCTGGTCGACCAGGGCTTCCAGCCGGGCCTCGGCGCGATCTGGTTCTACAAGGTCGACCTCGACCCCGCGGTCACCCGCACCCTCCCGCACGGCTGGAAGGACATCGACTACGTCGTGTCCTCCTCCGTCATCCGCCAGGACCCCAACGGCCTGCCCACGGTCCGCGCCGCGATGGAGCACTCCGTCGTCGTCGCCCGGTTCGGCACCGGAACCCAGGAGATCGACATTCTCCGCGTGGACAAGTCCGGCCTCACGTACCACCCGCAGGCGGGGGGCGGGCAGTGAGCCTCCGTTCCCTCCGCACGGCCCTGCGGGACCGATGGCCGCTGTTCGCCGTCCTGGCGCTGCAGATCGTCCTCGCCTACCTGCTGACCAACACCGCCTTCGAGGACGAGGCGCTCTACCTCTACGCCGGCCACCGCGAGCTGGACCTCCTGCTCCACCACACACCCACCTACGACACCTACGCGTCCTACTTCTCCGGTGCGCCCTTCCTCTACCCGGTGCTCGCCGCGCTCGTCGACAGCGCGCTGGGCCTGGAGGGCGCGCGGGCGCTCAGCCTGCTCTTCATGGTCGGCGCCACGGCGCTGGTGTGGATGACGGCCCGTCGGCTCTACGGCCGCCGGGCGGCGGTCGTCGCCGCCGCGCTGTTCGGCGTCTCCGCGCCGACGCTGTTCATGAGCCGGCTGGCCACGTACGACGCCATGTGCGTCTTCCTGCTGGCGCTGGCCCTGTGGCTGGTGGTGCGGCTCGCCCGGGCCAACCCGGCGTGGGTGCTGCTCGCGGCACCGGTGCTGGTCCTGGCCGCCGCGACCAAGTACGCCTCCGCGCTGTACCTGCCCACGGTCGTGGCCGCCGCGGTGCTGACCGTCCCGGCGTCGGGCCTGTCCTGGCGCCGCGCGGCGCTGCGCGGCGGACTGCTGACCGCCGCCACGGCGGGCCTCGCCTGGGCGGCCCTGACGGGCTGGCCGTCGCTGCGGCAGGGCCTGGAGCAGACCACGGTCAACCGAGCGGCGGGCGCCGAACCCCTCTCCGGCATCCTGCGGCTGTCGGCGGTCTGGGGCGGCTGGATCGCGGTCCTGGCCCTCGTCGGCGTCCTCGCCACCGCGCGCACGGCCTCCCGCCCGGTCCCCGGCACACTGCTGGCCGGGGCACTGACCGTCACCGCGACCTTCGCCACGCTCTACCAGGCGCACCTGGGCACGTCGGTCTCCCTGCACAAGCACATCGGCTTCGGCCTCCTCTTCGCCGCCCCCGTCGCCGGCCTCGGCCTCTCCTGGGCAGCCCGCGCCGGCACGGTCCGGGCGGTCCCGGGCTTCGCGCTGGGCGTCTGCGTCCTGCTGGCCCTCTACGCGAACCACGCGGTCACCCCGATGTACGGCGGCTGGCCCGACTCCACCGGCGAGGTGGCCGCGCTGCGGCCGTTGGTGGGCCCCGGCCAGGACCAGCGGTACCTGGTGGAGGAGAACGAGATCCCCCGGTACTACCTGGCGTCGCGGACCGAGCCGTACGAGTGGCTGACGACGTACTACTTCCAGTACAAGTCCCTGACGGGCCTGCCGGCGTACCAGGCGGCGATCCAGGACGGCTACTTCGACCTGGTCGTCCTGGACTACGGCCCGACGGCGGCGCTCGACCGCGAGTTGAAGGCGGCACTGAAGGCGGACCCGGCGGGCTACCGTCTCGTCGCGAGCGTTCCCGGCAGGACGTCCTACGGAACGCAGACCTACGACATCTGGCAGAGGCTCTAGTGGCAACCCGCCAGGGGCGCGGGGCTCCGCCCATGTGCGGCTCTGCCGCGTGGCCGCGACAGTCCGCCAGCCTTCGGCCGGGAGGTACCCCTCTGGCCTGCGGATGGTCCGGGGCGCGCAGGGCCATCCGCACCCGGTGGTTGCTCGCGCCCACGCAGGGGGCACCTCGGGGCACCTCCCGGCCGAAGGCTGGGGGAGGAGCCGCCCATCGGCAGAGCCGCGCGCCCCTGACGGACTACAGCAAGCTCTCCAACCTGTCCGCCAGGAGGTCCCAGCGCCAGGCCTCCTCGACCCACGTGCGGCCCGCCGCGCCCATGCGGGCCCGCAGTGACGCGTCACCGAGCAGCGCGACGAGCCGCTCCGCGAGTTCGCCGCGGTCCCTGCCCGGGACGACGTAGCCCGTCTCGCCCTCGCGGACCGCGTCCGGCGCGCCGCCGGAGTCGCCGGCGACGACCGGCAGGCCCGTCGCGGAGGCCTCCAGGTAGACGATGCCGAGGCCCTCGACGTCCAGCCCGCCACGGCGGGTCCGGCACGGCATCGCGTAGACGTCGCCCGCGCCGTAGTGCGCGGCCAGCTCCTCCCACGGGACCGGGCCGGTGAAGACGACCGACGAGGCGACCCCGGTCGCCTCCGCCAGCTTCGTGAGGTCCGCCCGGTACGGGCCGCCGCCGACGACGAGCAGCACCGCGTCGGGGAAGCGCCGCAGCACCGACGGCCAGGCGCGGATCAGCGTGTCCTGCCCCTTGCGCCGGACCAGGCGCGAGACGCAGACCACGACCGGCCGGTCGGTGAGGCCCAGCCGGGCGCGGACCGCGTCGCCGCCCGACGCGGGGTGGAAGGTCTGCTCGTCGACGCCGGGCGGCACCTGCACCATCCGCGCCGCCGCCTGCGGGCCCACCGCGGCCGCGATCCGCGAGCGGGTGTACTCGCCCAGGTACGTGAGCGTGTCCGTGCCCGCGCCGATGCGGCGCAGCAGCTGCCGGGAGGCCGGCAGCTGCGCCCAGGCGGCCTCGTGGCCGTGCGTCATGCCGACGATCCGCTCCGCGCCGGCGCGGCGCATCGTCGGCGCCATCAGACCGAGCGGCGCCGCCGCGCCGAACCAGACCGACCCGCAGCCGTGCGCGCGCAGCAGCTCCGCGGCCCGGCGCGTCACACGCGGGGTCGGCAGCAGCATCGTCGTCCGGTCGCGGACGACCTCGAAGGGCTGCTCGGCGTCGAACTTCCGCACCTCGCCGCCGTCGCGCCAGGTGGAGGCGTAGACGACCAACTGCTCGGGCGGCAGCCGGAGCGCCATGTTGTGCACGAAGGTCTGGATACCGCCCTGGCGCGGCGGGAAGTCGTTGGTGACGATCAGGGTCTTGTTCACGGCGCTCTTCGTTTCTCGGTCAAGCGGTTCCCCGGTCCGGCTTGGGCTGATCCGTACGATATGGCAATGCGCATCCTCACCAGCAGCACCGTGCGTGTCTGGACCGGCTGGACGGTAGGGCGGGTCCTGCTGGTGATAGTGGCGCTGGGGGTGCTGCGGGTGCCGCACACCGACGTGGCCAGCGACGTGAAGGTCATCTACCAGGGCTGGGCCGAGGTGCTGCGCACCGGCACCTTCCCGATGGACGACGTCACCTGGCAGTACCCGCCGTTGGCCGGGTTCGTGATGCTGGTGCCGCTGTGGCTTCCCGGATCGTATTTCGCCGGCTTCCTCGCCCTGGTCGCGCTGTGCGACGCGGCCACCCTGCACCTGCTGGTGCGGGCGGGCGGTGGCGCGCGGAGCGGCGCGTGGTTGTGGGTGGCGGCGGTGCCCCTGATCGGACCGACCGTCTACTGCCGCTTCGACCTGGTGGTCACGACGGTCGCGGTCGCGGCGACGCTGGCCCTGGCCGCCCGGCCACGGCTGGCGGGGGTGCTCGCCGGGCTCGGCGCCATGCTGAAGGTCTGGCCGGTGCTGGTGCTGGTCGGTGCCGCGCCGCGAGGCCGGATCGCGGGCCGGGCCTGGGCGGCGTGCGCGGTGACCTGCGCCGCGGTCTGCTTCCTCGTGGCGGTGTCGACCCACGGCGGCTTCTCGTTCCTGGGCTTCCAGGGCGCGCGCGGCATCGAGGTGGAGTCCGTCGGGGCACTGCCGTTCTATGCGGGCTCGATGACGGGTCTCTGGCACGGCCGGGTGGCGATGCACTACGGATCCCTGGAGTTCCTGGGCCGTCACGTGCACGCGACGAGCGTGGCCATGGTCGCGCTGAGCCTGCTCGCCTTCGGCCTGCTGACGCTGTGGCGGCTGCGCAACCGGGTGTGGACCTCTGCCACGGCCGCGGACGCGGCGCTCACGGCGGTGCTGCTGTTCACCGTCACCAGCAGGGTGATCAGCCCGCAGTACCTGGTGTGGCTGCTCGGCTCGGCGGCCGTCTGCCTGACCGTGCCCGGCACCCGGATGCGGCCGGTGGCGTGGCTGCTGGCCGTCGCCGCGCCGCTGACCTTCCTGGAGTTCCCGCTGTACTTCGGCGAGCTGGTGAAGCGCTCGCTGCTGGGGACCTCGCTGATCTCGGCGCGCGACCTGCTGCTGGTCGCGGCCGCGCTGGTGGCCTGCGTGCGGCTGTGGCGGGCCGAGGACGGGCCGGCGGCGGACGACGGCGGGCCGCTCACCGCGGTGTCGACGGCGCCTTCGGAGCGGGGGCCGACAGAGCTGCCCGTACGTCCTGCCGCCACTGTGCGGTGAACTCGGCGGTGCCGACGCCGAGCGTGCCGCGCAGCGCCCGGTCGAGCACCGCGTCCCGGCTGAGCGTCCCGGCACGGCCCCCGGCGGCGACGGCCGCGTAGAGGGCGACGAGCTTCGCCTGCCCGTACCGGTCGACGACCGTACGGCAGGCGAACCAGGCCTTCTGGTAGGCCTGCTGCAACGCCGTGCCGGGCGCGCCACCGTCGAAGTCGCTGTCCCTGGGCAGGGCCGCCAGCAGGCGGGCCGCGCCGGAACCGGCGGCGGCCAGCGCGGCGGCGAGCTCCGGGGTGGTCTGCGCCGGGTTGCGGCCGGTGCCGAGATAGCCGGTCCAGTCGGCGACCCCCTCGGACAGCCAGCGCGGCGTCCACGCCTCGGTGTCGACGCGCGTGGCGACGTGGGTGGTCTCGTGGGTGATCACGACGCGGCGGCCGAGCGCGCTCAGGCTGTCCCAGGCGTCGGGGTTGACGGTGATCCGGTCGGTGCGGCGCCCGTCGGCGGCGCCGAGCTCGCCGGTGCAGACGGCGGCGATGCCCGCGAACGCGGCGGGCTCGGCGCCGAGCAGCGTGCCGAACTGGTCGGCGGTCTGCGGCGCGACCAGCACGGTGCGCTGTCCCCACCCGCGGCCCCAGACGGTGCTGACGGCCGGCACGGCCTGGTCGGCCTCGGCGCCGAGCGCGGCGAGGCTCGCCTGGTCGCGCAGGCCGAGCACCAGGCTGTAGCGGCCGCGCACCACCCGCACCGGACCGAGGTCCCACAGCAGCACGTCGCCGCCGTCGTGGTCGGAGTCGGCGGCGAGCCGCCAGGCACCGTCGGTGCCGCGGACGAAGGTGAGGTACTGGGTGGCCGTCATCGGCTGCTCGTCGAACCCGGTCAGCCGGTAGTCGAGCTCGACGGCCACGGGGGCCCGCTCCCCCGCGCCCGACGCGTCGCCCAGGGCGGGCGGCAGGGGGTAGGCGTCGAGGGAGAGCACCCGGTAGGTCCACTGCGAGAGCGGCACCTGAGCGAGGTTGGCGACCAGCTCGTGCTGCCGCCGCACCAGGTCGGCGGACGCGCCCGGGGCAAGGGTCGCGGCCAGCGCGCGGGCGTCGCGGGCCAGGACGGCGGCCGCGCGGGCCTCCAGCGCCCGCCGCACGCCGTCCTCGCGCGCCTGGGTGGCCTCGCGCTCGTCGTCGACCGCGTCGGCCCAGGCCTGCCACGCGGTGGTGCCGCCGATCCCGGCGACCGCGACGCCGGCGCCGTAGAGCAGGACGCGTCTGCGACTGAGGCCGCCGGTGTCGTCGGTGCCGCCGGTTATCGGGCCGCGGGCCATCAGGGGCGCACCACCATGGCGACGGGCATGTCGTTGACGCTCTCGTAGCGGACCCTGGCGCCCGGGTACGGAGCGTGGATGATCATGCCGTGTCCTGCGTACATGCCCACATGGTGCATGTCTCGGTAATACACCACGATGTCCCCCGGACGGGCCTGCGACAGCGGGACGCGCCGCCCGGCGAAGGCCTGTTCCTGGGACGTGCGCGGCAGCGCCACCCCACCGTGGCGCCAGGCCCAGTACATCAGACCCGAGCAGTCGAAGGCCCCCGGACCTGTCGCCCCGTACACGTACGGCTGCCCGAGCGCGGCCCGCGCCGCCGCCAGCGCGGCCGCGGCCCGGGAGTCCGCCGGGCCCTCGCCGGCCGCCAGCGGCACGTCCGCCGCCTGGGCGGCGGCCTGGGCCGCGTCGTCCTCCTGCTGCTGGAGCACGTCGCGCTGCTGCGCCGTCAGGCTGCCGAGCAGCGCCTGCGCGTGGCCGAGGCGGCGTTGCACGTCGGCCTTGTCGGTGGTGATCGACCGGCGCAGCCGCTCGATCTGGTCCAGTTGCGCGCCGACGGTGGCGCGGTCGCGCCGCTCCCGGTCCTCGTCCGCGCGCAGTTGCGCCAGCCGGGAGGCGAGGTCGGCGTCGACCTGCCCGAGGTCGGCGGCCCGGTCGAGGTAGTCGGCGGGGTGCGCGCTGAGCAGCAGCTGCACCACCGGGTCGATGGTGCCGCCCTGCTCGTACTCGGCCTGTGCCATCGCGCCGAGCTGGGCCGCGACGTTGTTGACGTGCTGCTGTTCCTCGGCGAGCTGCTGTTCCAGCAGGGCGGCCCGCCGCTGCAGCACGGCCTGCTGCTCCTGCGCGCCGGCGGCGCGCTGACCCGCCGTCTCGGCCTGCGCGTAGAGGGCGTCGACCTGCTGCCGCACCTCGTCCGGGCTGCCGGCCCCGGCCCCTCCGGACGGTCCGGGCTGCGCCTGCGCACCGCTCTGGGCCGTCAGGACGGCCGCGGTCGCCGCCGCCACGGTGACCGCGGCACGGGAGAGCACGGAGGGGCCGAGACGTCTGCCTCGTCGATGGGATGCCACGAGCGCAGACGCTAGCGATTGGGACAGAACCAGTCCAAGCTCCACAGAGCTGAAAAATCCCCACGAAAACCGCTCACATGAACCAATCCGCAGGTCGTCCCGGAGAAGGCACGGCTTCGGCGCGGGCTGCGGACCCCGACACACGTCGCGCGAATGCACCCAGGGGAGTGAACGACGATGCCCGCCGTCGGTCACCGACGGCGGGCACGCGTGCAGCTGCGGATCAGATGTGACGCATCGCGTAGATGCTGCCGATCCAGTCCATGCGCTCGTACTTGACGACCGTGCCGGTGTGCGGCGCGTGCAGGACCATGCCGTTGCCGGCGTAGATCCCGACGTGGGTGTCGCCGTTGAAGAAGATCAGGTCACCCACCTGCAGGTCGGCCGTCGAGTTCACCGCGGTGCCGTCGTTGATCTGGTCGTAGGTGGTGCGGCCCAGCGAGACGCCGGCCTGGGCGTAGGCCCACTGGGTCAGACCCGAGCAGTCGAAGGAGTCCGGACCGGTCGCGCCCCAGACGTAGGGCAGGCCCAGGCGGGTCTGCGCGGCCGCGAAGGCCGCGGCCTCGACCGAGTCGCCGGCCTTGCTGCTGCCGGTGCCACCGGTCAGCGGGGGGCGGCTGGTGCCGCGGCTCGCGGCACCGCCGGAGGTTCCGCCGCCGACGACGGCGCTGCGCTGGGCCGCGGTCATCGAGTCGAGCAGCGCCTGGGTCTGCTGGACCTTCTTCTGCGCCTCGGCCTTCTGCGCGGACAGCTGCTTGGTGGTGGTGTCCATCTGCTGGAGCGTCTGCTCCGCCTGGGACTTCTCACCCGCGAGCTTCTGCTCCTGGCTGCGGAGCTGGTCCAGGATGGAGGCCTGGTTCGACGTCAGCTGACCGAGCGAGGCGGCCTTGGTCAGGTAGTCGTCGGGGGTGGCCGAGAGCAGCAGCTGGACGGTCGGGTCGACCTGGCCGGTCGCGTACTGCTGGTTGGCGATCTCGCCGAGCTGGTCCAGCCGCGAGTTGACGTCGGCCTGGCCGCGCGCGATCTGGTCCTGGAGCTGGCTGACCTTGGCCTGCTGCTGCTTCAGGTTCTCCTGCGACTGGTCGTACTTCTGGACCGCCTGGTCGGCTTCGGTGTTCAGCTGCTGGAGCTGGGAGCGCAGCTGGTCCGTGGTCGGCTTGGGCGCGGCCTGGGCGCTCTGCGCGGACACCGCGACGGCGGTGGCGGCGGCGGCCGTGAGGACCGACATGCGCGTGCGGCCGGGAGACTTGGGACGGCGATGGGACGCCACGAAGGCGATCTCCTTCTTCCTACGTCCGCCTACCGGGTGAGCTGACGGGTTCGGGCCAGGAAGTCAGCCCTACGACGCCTCACTCGGCCCGGAGTCGCACCGGCCCGCCCCTGGCGTCGATTCACCCCGGAAGGAACCATTGGTTCCCCGGCTCCGACTCGACGGTCGCCCCCTGCGGACCGCGTCGCCGAACTCGACGGTGACCACCGCTGCCACCCTGGATGGGTGAACGACCGTACGGCGGTTCGAGGAGTGACCCTAGTAACCCAACCGTGATCGGTTCAAATCCTTGTCAGAAAAAACTCGTGTCACTTTCGACGCAGTGTCAGTGGATCAACGCTGTGTAGTCGGAATCTGACCAGGAGCCGACGACATGCCGGAGAAATCGGTCATTCCATCGCTCTCCGCACGGATGCTGTGAGAGTCTTCACAGACCGTCGGAGCGTCGGGCGCGGGTCAGATCCGACGGATCGCCACAACCCCGCCGAAGTAGGACATCGGCTGCACCGAGACGTCGTAGCCGTACTCGGGGGCGTTGAGCAGCATGCCGTTGCCGGCGTAGAGGCCGACGTGGCCGCCGTTCTCCATCACGATGATGTCGCCGACCTGCGCGTCGGCCATGCTCGGCACCATGGTGCCGACGTTCTCGTCGGAGTAGGAGGAGTGCGGCAGCGAGACGCCCGCCTGGGCGTAGGCCCACATCACCAGGCCCGAGCAGTCGAAGCCGGCCGGGGTCGACCCGCCCCAGAGGTAGGGCGCGTGGCCTATCTGGCTCTCCGCGGCCAGCATCGCGGTGCGGGCCGTCGCGGATATGCCCGTGAGGTCGATGTGGCCGGTGTAGCCGCTGCTGGAGACCGAGCCGTAGCCACCGCCACCGCCTCCCCCGCCGACGGTCGTGCGCTGGGCCGGGGTGAGCGCGTCCAGCACCGACTGGGCCTGCTTGAGCTTGGCCAGGGCCTCGCTCTTGGCCGAGCTCATCTTCGCGAGCAGCTGCTGCTCCTGCGCGAGTTCGGCGGCGGCCTCGGCCTTCTCGGACTGGAGGGTCTTCTCCTGCGCCACCAGCGCCTGGAGCTGCGCGGTCTGGTTGCTGGTGAGCTCGTCCTGCGAGGCCGCCTTCTGCAGGAAGGCGTCGGGCGAGCTGGAGAGCATCAGCTGCACGGTCGGGTCGACGCTGCCGTCGGCGTACTGCGCGTTGGCGATCTGGCCGAGGTTGTCCAGGCCGGTGTTGACCTGGGCCTGCTGGCGGGCGATCTCGTCCTGAAGGATCGCCACACGCCGCTGCAGGGCCTCCTGCTGGGTGTGCGCCTCGTTCCACTGCTCGGTCTTGGCCGCGGCGTCCGTACGGTCCGCGTCGACCTGCGCCTTGGCGTCCTTGGTGGAGATCGCCGGAGCGGCCTGGGCGGCGGTCTGCGCCGAAAGCGCCACCAGGGTCGCGGCCGCGGCCGTCATCACGGACACACGGGCACGGCTGACCTCGCGAGGCCGGCGGTGAGAAGCCACGTCGGATGCAGTCCCTTCGCACACTTGAACGCCCGCAGAGACGAATGGGAACGCGAGTGCGGACGTTGAGCGACGAGAATAGTGAGCCGCGGGACCACTTGTCTCCCCCGGAGGGGAATCCGGTCCGCTCTCTTAACAAACCCTCAAGATCCCCGGGGTTTGCGGGAGCGCCGCGGCAGGGCCGCAGGAGCGGATCAGGTGCGGATCAGCCGGCGCAGCAGCATCGTCGAGGGGACCGGACGCGCGCCGGACGCCCTGACCCCGTCGGCGACCTCGCGGTCCGTGGAGACCACGACCACCGGCCGGCCCTCCGGCTCCGCCCGCACCAGACGGCGGATCAGCTCGTCCGCGGTCTCGCCGGTCCGGCTGAACAGCACCCGCACGCCGCGCGGCGGCGGCGCCATCGGGATCGGCCCGTCCAGGTCCTTGCCGTCGAAGACGCAGGTGATCTCCGCGCCCGTCTGCACGGCCACCAGGCCCAGCCCGCGCGTCAGCTGCTGGCGCTGGCGGTCCAGGGGCATGCCGGGCCAGCCGGTCTTGGTGACGTTGTAGCCGTCCACCAGCAGGTGGACCTGCGGCAGTTCGAGCAACTGGTCGAGCAGCGCCGGGTCGTCGCCCTCCAGCGCGCGCCGGGCCACGTCGTGCGGCGAGGCGGCCACCGGGACCACCGCCTCGACGGTGTCGGCGGGACGGCCGCTCAGCGGCGCCAGGCCCAGCTCCCGCTGGAGTCCCTGGGCGCCTTGCACCACCGTGTCCAGCAGCAGCCGCAGCCGCATCTCCTCGGTGGACCTGCCCTCGCGGGCCGCCCGGCGGGACGCCTCCAGGGCGGTCTCCAGCTCCGCCACCCGGTGCTTGAGCCGGCGCACCTCGCTGTCCTGCGCGCCGCGCTCGGTCGCGCCGGTGGCGCGCTGCGCCTCCAGCTCGCCGACGGCCTTGCGGGTGGCCGCCTCGGCGCGCTTGGTGTCGGCGGAGAGCGAGCGCAGCTGCCGGCGCAGGCTGTCGCCCTCCTTCTTCAGCGCGTCCAGCTCGGCCTTGGCCCGCTCGGCCTCAGTGCGGGTCGCGGCGCGCACCGAGGCGAGCTCCTCCTGCAGCTTCTCCGCCAGCCGCGCCGACTCGGCGGCCGCGCCCTCGTGCTCGGCGCGCTCGACCTCGTCCCCGGCCTCGCCCACGACCCTGGTCCAGCCGGGGGTGCGCAGCAGATACGCGGCGGCGGCCACGTCCTGCGGGTCGGCGGCGGCCGGAGCGGTCCCGCTCTCCAACGCGGCCACCAGATCGGGCTGTCCCTGCCGGACCCGTTCCGCTATCCGCGCCCGGAAGGCCGGTTCGGTCTCCAGGGCGGCGGCGATGGCCGTGGCGCCACGCTTGACCCGGGCCTCGCGGGTGAACTTGACGTAGGGGCGCAGCCGGGCGGGCAGCTCGGCCGCGGTGAACGCGCCGAGGGCGTCGGCCGCGATGCCGACCACGCGCTTGCGCACGCCCTCGGGCAGCGGCCGCTCCAGCGCCTCGGCGCTGTCGCCGTCCAGGGCGCCGTCGACACCGTCATCCGGCGTCGGCGCCTGGTCTCGCTGCTCCACGTCTTCCGCTCCGATCCGCCGTGCTCCCCAGGTCCCCGTCACCTGGAGAGCCATTGTCCCCGCTGCCGCCCCCCACCGTTGCCTCCGCCACGATCACAGGTCCACCGTCGCGCTCAGGCGCGCTTGGCCTGCTCCGCCGCCTCGGCGGCCGCACCCGGACGGTCGACCAGCTCGATCTGGTCCACGGCGTTGCACCAGCGGCAGCGCACCGACTCGACCGTCTCGCTCAGCACCTCGCGCTCCTCGACGTTCGGCTCCCCCGCCAGGTCCAGGTGCACGAACTCGACGACCCGGGAGGACCGGGTGACGTCGAAACGGGTCAGGTTGCCGCACAGGGTGCAGCGCCACCTGGTCGCCTCGGTGGGAAGCGGAACGGACATGGCGAGATCCTCTCGTCGTTTGTCTTACCCGGAAACCCTATGGCCTCAGGGCCGGGCGCGGGCACGGTCCCCCACACGCTCCAGTAGGTGGGTGTCAGATTCGTCCCGAGAAGGAATGCTTTGGCCATGGTCACCCTCGCGGCCCAGGAGCCCACTGCCCGCCTGCCCCGTCCCGTTCCCTACCTGCCGCTGGTGACCGGCTCGCTCATCGCGCTGTGCGTGGCCGTCTTCCTGGTCGGGCCGGTCTCGGGCCTGGACCCCCTCTACGGCACCGGCTCCGCCGAGGCCTGCGCGCAGACGCTCTACTACCACCGCTGGGGCGCCATCCCCGCCGAGCTGCTCCACAACGCGGTCCTGCCCGCCCGGCTCGCCCACCTGCACCACTGCGCGGCGGGCGGCGGCCTGCCGAAGATCCCGGCGCTGTCGGTGCTGACCGCCATGTTCGTCCACGGCGGCTGGCTGCACCTGGCCGGCAACATGGTCTTCCTCTTCGTCTTCGGCGCGATGGTGGAACGCCGGATCGGCCCGCAGGCCTTCCTGCTCTTCTACGTCGCCCTCGGCTACCTGGCGACGTACGGGTACGCGCTGTTCGAGTCCGGCAGCCCCGCCGCGACGCAGACACTGGTCGGCGCCTCGGGGGCGATCGCCGGGGTGCTGGGCGCCTACCTGTGCCTGTACCCGAAGGCGCGGATCACCAGCCTGATCCCGCTGCTGCTCTTCCTGCCGCTGCGCTTCCCGGCCTGGCTGGTCCTCGGCTTCTGGTTCGCGGTGCAGTGGCTCTCCATCCGCGCGACCGACCCCGCGACGCCGGGTGTCGCCTACGCCGCGCACCTGATCGGCTTCGCCGGCGGGTTCGCCTTCGCCTGGCTGCTGTGGCGCGGTGGTGCCCGCCGGATCGCGGGCCTCCTCGGCCGGGTCACGGGTCGGACGCGGCACTAGCATGTGAGGCGCAGGCCCTCGCGCGACAGGAGACCCCGTGATCACCGCCATCGTCCTCGTCAAGTCCAGCGTCGACCAGATCCCCGAGATCGCCGAGCAGATCGCGGCGCTGGAGAGCGTGACCGAGGTCTACTCCGTCACCGGCGGCTGGGACCTGATCGCCATCGTGCGCGTGCGCGCCCACGAGGAGCTCGCCGACGTGATCCCCGGTCAGGTCAACAAGGTGCCCGGGGTGGAGCACACCGAGACGCACGTCGCGTTCCGCACCTACTCCACCCACGACCTCGACGCGGCCTTCGCCATCGGGCTGGACGACTGAGCCTCTCCGGGACCTACCGGCGGGTGTCCGGCACGCAACGGCCGCCCTCGGTCCGGTAAGCCCAGGCGGAACCGTTGCCGACCAGCTCCCGCACCGCGGCGACGAAACGGTCCACGTGCTCCTCGGGCGTGCCGGCACCGAAGCTGACGCGGATCGCGTTCAGGCTCCGCTCCCCCGGCAGCGACGGCTCCGGCGCGCCGCACTCGCTCGGCGCGGCCTCCTCGCCGCCCAGCAGCGTGCGGACCAGCGGGTGCGCACAGAACAGGCCGTCGCGCACGCCGATGCCGTACTCGGCCGAGAGTGCGGCGGCGAAGTGCGAGCTGTTCCAGCCCTGCACCACGAACGAGAGCACGCCCACCCGCGGGTGGTCCTCGCCGAACAGCGTCAGCACCCGCACCTCGGGCACCTGGGCGAGACCCGCCCGCAGCCGCTCGATCAGCTGCTGCTCCCTCGCGTGCAGCGCGTCCAGCCCGGCCTCGGTCAGCGCCCGGCAGGCCGAGGCGATCGCGTAGGCGCCGATGACGTTCGGCGAGCCGGCCTCGTGGCGCGCGGGGCCCTGGTGCCACTCGACGGCCACCGAGCCGTCCGCCTGCCGCGCGACGGTCCGGCTCGCGCCGCCACCGGCGAGGTACGGCTCGGCCTCGTCCAGCCAGTCGGAACGCCCTGCCAGCACGCCCGCGCCGAACGGCGCGTAGAGCTTGTGGCCGGAGAAGGCCACCCAGTCCACGTCCAGCTCCCGCACGGAGACCTTGTGGTGGGGCGCGAGCTGGGCCGCGTCCAGGACGATCCGGGCGCCGTGCGCGTGGGCGACGGCGGCGAGCTCGGCCACCGGCCAGATCTCCCCCGTCACGTTGGACGCGCCCGTCACGCACACCAGCTTCGGGCCCTGCCCGGCCGTCTCCAGCGCGGCGTCCAGCGCGGCGACGGCCTCCCGCGGCGAGCGCGGCGCCCGCAGGTAGGCGACCTCCAGGCCGCGGCCCGGCCAGGGCAGCAGCGACGCGTGGTGCTCGGTCTCGAAGGCGAAGACGCGGGTGCCGGTGGGCAGCGCGCCGGCCAGCAGGTTCAGCGAGTCGGTGGTCGCACGGGTGAAGACGACCTGGTCGTCCTCGCGCAGGTCCAGGAACTCGGCGACGGCGGCGCGGCTCTGCTCGAACAGGTCGGTGGACAGCTGGGAGAGGTAACCCGCGCCACGGTGCACGCTGCCGTAGTACGGCGCGTAGGCGGCGACGTCGTCCCAGACCCGCTGGAGCGCGGGCGCGCTGGCGGCGTAGTCGAGGGCGGCGTAGCTGACCTTCTCGCCGGAGACGAGCGGGACCTCGACGTCACGGCCGAGAACGGCGAGAGGCTCACAAACCGAGACATTACGGGCGGCGACAGACATGGCGGTACCTCCGGAAGCAGTGCGTGGGTATGGCGAAACAGCCCCGCCTGGAAGGGGGCATGGATGTCCTACGGAGATGTGGAGGCCCGGACGGCCTCTACCGCATTCGCTTCTGCACGGGAGAACTCCTCGAAGGACACGCGCTTGCCTGCGGCACCTCACCGCAGGCCTGGTCGTCACCCGGAGGCACCCCACCACGGTCGGAGGGTTGCCGGACAGCGAGCCGGGGCTTCAGCGGCGAACGCCGCGTGCTGTCACTCGTGACCTGATCAGGAGTATGCCAGAGGGTCACTCCGTGGGCGAAGAGCGTCCCGGGATGTGAGAAAGCCGTGCCAGCTCCGCCTGCACCGAGGCCGCCCGCTCCGGGCCGAACTCGACGTAGAGCCCGTCCGCCTCCGCACGGCAGCGGTCCACCTCGGCGGACCGGCCCTCCACCGCGTGGGCGCGAGCGGCCGTCTCCAGCACCAGCGCCAGCAGCTCCTTGGCGCGGCTCTGCCGCAGCACCGGCTCCGCCGCCTCGCAGGCCCGCAGCGCGTCCACGGTCCGGCCGGCCACCAGGTGGATCTCGGCGAGGCTCTGCAGGGTCTTGCCCTCCCCGGCCACGTCACCCAGCTCCCGCTTGATCCGCAGCGACTCCTCCAGGTGGCCGACCGCCTCCGCGGAGCGCCCGCCGACATGGCAGGCCACCCCGAGGTTGTTCAGCACGACCGCGACCTTGGCCGCCTCCCCGGAGCGCCGGAAGGCCGCGAGCACGGTCGCAAGGCTCGCGATCGCCCGGTCGTGGTCGCCCATCTTGCTGTACGCACAGGCCAGGTCCACGGTGCAGGCCAGCGCGCCGGGCTCGTCCCCGAGCCGGGCGCGGATCACCCGGCTGCGTTCGAACTGCTCGGCCGCCGCCTCGGGGCGGTCCGTCGCCAGCCGCACGATGCCGAGGGTCTTGCGCACCGTCGCCTGCGCCGCCTCGTCGCCCAGGTCGGTGACGGCCCGGACGACGGTCTCGCAGAGCGTCTCCCACTCCGGCGCGTACTCGCCCCGGGTGTAGACGTCCGCCCAGAACGCCCACACCAGCCGGGGCGCCAGCTCCAGCAGGTGACGCTCCGTCGCCAGCGAGGCCACCGCGCAGGCGTGCACCACCGCCATCAGGTTGCGGCTCTCCGCGTCGAACCAGGAGTGGGCCTCGGCCGGGTCGCCGAAGGTCAGCCAGGACGCCGCGTGCGGCCGCCCGGCCTCCCCCCAGAAGGCGTCGTCGGCCGCGGGCGCCCGGGAGGGCAGCACCCGCCCGGCGGCGGCGTCCGCGGTGTAGAGGTACCAGTGGGCGAGCCGGGCGAACGCCTCACGGCGTTCCTGCTCCCGCGCGGCGGCCAGCTCCTCGGCGTAGACCCGGACCAGGTCGTGCATCCGGTAGCGCGCCGGACCGGCGGGCTCGACCAGATGGGCGGCGAGCAGCGTCCACAGCGCCTCCTCGGCCCGCGCCCGGTCCTCACCGGCGAGCGCGAGCGCGGCCGGGAGGCTGACGGTCGGTCCGGGCACGGCGCCCAGCTGCCGCAGCAGCCGCGCCGAGTCCTGCGGCAGCGCTGAGTAGCCGACGGCCAGGGTGGTGCGCACCGCCCGGTCCTCGACCTGGAGTTCGTCCAGCCGTCGGCCCTCGTCCAGCAGGCGCTCGGCGAGCATCGCCACGGTCCAGCCCGGGCGGCAGGCCAGCCGGCTGCCCGCCACCCGGATCGCCAGGGGCAGCCCGGCGCAGACCGCCAGCACGGCGTCGACGGCTTCCCGCTCGGCGGCGACCGCCTCCTTGCCGACGATCCGGACGAACAGCTCGAAGGCCTCCTCAGCGTCCAGGACGTCGACCGCGAGCCGGATCGCGCCGTCGAGGCCCGGCAGGGTGCTGCGACTGGTGATCAGCACCGCGCAGCCGCCGGACCCCGGCAGCAGCGGCCGCAGCTGTGCGGCGTCGCGCACGTTGTCGAGCAGCACGAGCACGCGGCGTTCGGCCAGGACGCTGCGGTAGAGCACCGCGCGCTCCTCCGCGTCGGCCGGGATCTCGCCGTCGGGCACGCCGAGCCCGCGCAGGAACCGCGCCAGCACGTCGTGCGGGTCCGCCGGGGCTCCGCCGACCCCGCGCAGGTCGGCCTGGAGCTGGCCGTCCGGATAGCGGGCCAGCACACGGTGCGCCACATGCACGGCCAGCGCGGTCTTGCCCACCCCACCGGCGCCGTCCAGCGCCGACAGCACCAGCGGCGCACCGGGCCCGACGGCCCCGGACAGCAGCGTGACCAGCCGGGCGACGAGTTCCTCCCGGCCGGTGAAGTCGGTCAGGTCCGCCTGGAGCTGACGCGGCACCACGCCGCGGCCGGCCGCCGGCAGCGGCGCCGGGGCCGGCGCCGGCGCCGGCGCCGGCGCCGGGGCCGGGGCCGGGGCACCGCTGAGCGGCGAGGAACCGGCCAGGGCCGAACCGGGCAGGGCCGAACCGGGCAGGGCCAGCCCCGGGTCGGCGTCGAGGATGCGCGCGTGCAGACGGCACAGGGGTGGGGTCGGCTCCACCCCGAGCTCCTCGGCCAGCACCGCGCGCAACCGCCGGAAGACGGCCAGCGCCTCGCTCTGCCGCCCGCTGCGGTAGAGCGCCAGCATCGCCGCCGCGGCGATCTCCTCGTCGAGCGGGTACTCGCGCAGCAGGACGGTGAGCTCGTCGGTCAGCTCGCGGTGCCGTCCCAGGGCGAGCTCGGCGTCGACGCACTCCTTGCGGACGGTCAGCCGCAGGTCGTTCAGCCGCGCCGCCTCGAACTCCAGGGCCCGCCCGGGCATCCCGGCCAGGGCCGGCCCGCGCCAGCGCGCAAGCGCCCGCCGCAGCAGCACCACCCGCTCCTCGGGATCCCCGGCCGACCGCGCCCGCCGCCGGTCCTCCTCGAAGGCCAGCAGGTCCAGCCGGCCGGCCTCCAGTCGCAGGACGTAACCGCCCCGGACGGTGCCGAGCAGACCGTCGGGCGCACCCGCCAGGGTGAGCTCGCGGCGCAGCCGGGAGACGAGATCCTGCACCTGCCGCACCGCGGTGGAGGGGGCGTCCGCGTCCCAGACCGCCTCCACGAGGGAGTCCATCGGCACCATCGCGGCACCGCCCAGCAACAGGGCCGCGAGCAGCTTCTCCTGCCGGGCGCCGCCCAGCGGCAGCTCCTGGCCGCCGATCTCGGCCCGCAGTGGTCCCAGCACCCCGAACTGCATCTTTCCCCCCGGACGTGCGCTTCTCGCGGAGAAACCTAGGCGCCCGAACGATCTCTGTCCAGTACCCGACAAGGACGGCGTGAGGACCCGGCGAGGACGGTCCTTCCTAGCGTTGCGGCAGCCGATCCACCTGGTGAAAGGAACACACCATGAAGCTGACCCGTCTCTCCGGGGCCGTGGCCGCCACCGCGCTCGCAGGGCTCGCCACCGCGGGCGGCCTCGCGACCGCCACCACCGCCAACGCGGCGACGTCGTCGAACATCTGCCGCTCGGGGTCCGTCCCCAACGACGGCGAGTCCGTGCTGCCCTGCATCTACGGCAACGGGGCCAAGAGCATCTACGGTCTCGCCGTGATCAGCGGCACGAACCACACCTCCGTCAACCTGTGCGTCGACATCATCAACGCCGCCACGGGCGCGGTCGTGTCGGGCACCCCCACCTGCACCTACGTGTCGGACGCCGCCAACGGCGGGTCGGTCAGCACCAGCTGGGTCGCCCCCGGCTACGGCACCTACGTCTCGCACGCGTGGTTCACCAGCCCCACCTACTACGACGGGGGCGAGAGCGGCCGCCTGTCCATCACCGTGGGCTGCCCGCCGGCCTGCTGACCGATCCCGTCACACACCACCCGGGCCTGTACGGGGTTCAGGCCTGGGTGGTCGCCTTGGCCCACTCGGCGAGCTTGCGCTCGGCCGCACCGGAGTCGATCGCCTCGGCCGTCCGCTCCATCGCGGACGCCATCTGGTCCACGAACGGCGCGTCGGAACCGCCCTGCTCCAGGGCGACCAGCGCCGACGCGCTGTTCAGGACGACCGCGTCCCGCACCGGCCCGCGCTCGCCGGCCAGGACCCGGCGGGCGACCTCCGCGTTGTACGCGGCGTCCGCGCCGCGCAGCGCCTCGACCGGGGCGAGGGCGACACCGACCTCGCGCGGGTCGAAGGTGAACGGCTCGACCTCGCCGCCGCGCACCCGCCAGACCGTCGAGGTGGTGGTGACCGTCAGCTCGTCCAGGCCGTCGTCGCCGCGGAAGACCAGCGAGGAGTTGCCGCGCTTCGCCAGCACGCCGGCGATCAGGCCGGCCATGCGCGGGTCGAAGCAGCCGACCGCGTTCGCGCCCACCCGCGCGGGATTGGTCAGCGGGCCCAGCAGGTTGAAGAAGGTGGGGATCCGCAGATCCCCGCGCGCGGTGGCCGCGTGCCGCATCGAGGGGTGGAAGACGGGCGCCGGACAGTAGGTGATGCCGACCTCCGCGCCGACCTCGGCGACCCGGCGCGGCGTCAGCGAGAGATTGACGCCGAGCTTCTCCAGCACGTCCGTCGCGCCGCTGGCGCTCGAGGCGGCCCGGTTGCCGTGCTTGGCGACCCGCGCGCCCGCACCCGCCGCGACGATCGCGGACATGGTGGAGATGTTGACCGTCTTGGCGCGGTCACCGCCCGTCCCGACGATGTCGACCGCCGGACCCGGCACCTCGATCACCGTCGCGTGCGCGTACATCGTCTCGACCAGGCCGGAGATCTCCTCGACCGTCTCGCCCTTGGCGCGCATCGCGACCATGAAGCCGGCCACCTGGGCCGGCGTCGCCTCACCGGAGAAGATCTGGTCCATCGCCCAGGCGGTGTCCGCCGCGCTCAGGTCCTCGCCCGCCAGCAGCGGCATCAGGACGTCGGGCCAGGTGCGCACCCGCGCGGGGTCGTCGCCACCGAACGCAGGATTGGTGTGCACCATGACTTCTCGCCTCTCGAAGGCCGGGGTGGATCAGCTAGGACGGCCCCAGCCTATCGAGACGGACACCTCACGAGACCACTGATCTCAGGCTGCAAGACCCGCGCGTCCGCGCAGCAGCGCCGTCGCCGCGCCGGCCAGCGCGACCGGGTCGACGGGGGCCGGGACCGCCGCGTCGGCGTGGCTCCACGTGGCGAGCCAGGAGTCCTGGGGGCGGCCGATCAGCACCAGCACCGGCGGGCACTGGTAGATCTCCTCCTTCAGCTGGCGGGTCAGGCCCATGCCGCCCAGCGGCACCGCCTCGCCGTCCAGCACCAGCAGGTCCACCTTGCGGGAGCCCTTCTGGTACTCGTCCATCGCCCGCACCACGGCCGGGGCCGTCGCGCACTCCAGGTAGACGAGCTCCGGCAGCTCCGCGTCGGGCCGCTTGCCGAGGGCGAGGCGGACCTGCTCCCTGGTGTTGCGGTCGTCGCTGTAGACAAGGATGTTCAGTGCCATCGCTCGTACTCTCCCCGCTGGGATTGTGACCCGGACCACTGCGCGGTGCTCGGTTCGGATGCTACTCGCGTCCCGCGCGCCACAACACCGGGTGAACGACGATCTCTGGTAGGAAGGTCCGGACAGCCCCACGTGCTTCACCACTTCGAGCGACACCCCGTCGTCCGGTGGTCTGGCACGCCCGCTGCGACCTGCCAGGACGGGGCGTCGGAGGGTACGTCATACCTCAGACACACCGAGGAAGACCCCCCGGCGTTAGTGCGGAATAAGGGACCGACATAATGTCGGTCGTGGCGACAGCAACTGCAGTAGAAACCGGGCACGCGCACGGTTCGGTCAACCGGCCGAACCTCACCAGTGTCGGAACCATCGTCTGGCTGAGTTCCGAGCTGATGTTCTTCGCGGCCCTCTTCGCGATGTACTTCACGCTCCGTTCAGTGACGGGTACCGCCTTCTGGCACTCGCAGAACGACGCGCTGAACGTTCCCTTCTCCTCCGTGAACACCACGATCCTGGTGCTCTCCTCGTTCACCTGCCAGATGGGTGTCTTCGCCGCCGAGCGCGGCGACGTGAAGAAGCTCCGGGCCTGGTTCGTCCTGACCTTCATCATGGGCGCGATGTTCATCGGCGGTCAGATCTACGAGTACACCGAGCTGGTGAAGAAGGACGGCCTGTCGCTGTCCTCCAGCCCCTACGGCTCGGTGTTCTACCTCACCACCGGCTTCCACGGGATGCATGTGACGGGTGGTCTGATCGCGTTCCTGCTGGTCCTCGGCCGTACCTACGCGGCCAAGCGGTTCACTCACGAGCAGGCGACCGCGGCGATCGTCGTGTCCTACTACTGGCACTTCGTCGACGTGGTCTGGATCGGCCTCTTCGCGACCATCTATCTGATCAAGTAGCAGGGTCGGACCGTCAGGCGCGGTCTAACCGGACTCCAGACGCTCCAGATCCTCACACCGGGGTTTATTCCGTGAAAAAGCTCTCCGCACGACGGCGCCACCCGCTGGCAGCGCTCGTCGTCCTTATCTTCGCCCTGGCGGCCGTGGGCTCGCTGTACGCGGCGCTCGCGCCGACCAGCAGCGCCTCCGCCGACGCCAGCCAGTCCCTCCAGGTCGAGGAGGGCAAGCGGCTCTACCAGGTCGGCTGTGCCAGCTGCCACGGGCTGAACGGCGAGGGCACCTCGATCGGCCCGTCCCTGGTGGGCGTCGGCGGCGCCGCTGTCGACTTCCAGGTCGGTACCGGCCGCATGCCCGCGCAGCAGCCGGGCGCGCAGATCCCGAGCAAGAAGGTCATCTACGACCAGGGGCAGATCGACCAGCTGGCCGCCTTCGTCGCCACCCTCGGCGCCGGTCCGGCCCAGCCGCTCGCGGGCCAGTACAGCGGTGGTGACGTCGCCCGTGGTGGCGAGCTGTTCCGTACCAACTGCGCCCAGTGCCACAACTTCGGCGGTGCCGGTGGCGCGCTGAGCGAGGGCAAGTACGCCCCGAGCCTCGCGGGTGTCAGTGCCAAGCACATCTACGAGGCCATGCTGACCGGCCCGCAGAACATGCCGTCCTTCCCGAACTCCACCATGCCGGAGCAGGACAAGAAGGACATCGTCGCGTACGTCACCCACACGACGAACAGCGACACCAACCCGAGCTACGGCGGGATGACCCTGGGCTCCATCGGTCCGGTCTCCGAGGGTCTCTTCGGGTGGATCTTCGCGCTGGGCGCCCTGATCGGCACGGCCATCTGGATCGCCGCTCGCACCCCCAAGGCCAAGAAGTCATGACGAGCCAGGACAACATGTCTGAAGAACACCTGCCGGAGGCCGCACACGGCCACGGGGGCGGAGCAGTCGTCGGTAAGGACGGATACTTCGCCGACCCGGGCCTGCCGCCCCACGAGCACCGCCGTACCGACATCGACGAGAAGGCCGCCCGCCGTGCGGAGCGCCAGGTCGCGATGTGGTTCCTGCTGTCGATGGTGGCGACCGTCGCCTTCATCGCCAGCTATGTCATCTTCAAGCCGGGGCCGACGCACCACGTCTACATCTGGCCGATCGGCAACGTCGCTCCGCTGAACTTCTCGCTCGGCGTCACGCTGGGCGTCTCGCTGTTCGCGATCGGCGCGGGGGCGGTCCACTGGGCCCGCACCCTGATGTCGGACGAGGAGCACGTCGCCGAGCGTCACCCGATCGAGTCGACCCCCGAGGTCCGCGAGCAGGTCTTCGCGGACTTCCGTCAGGGCGCCAAGGAGTCGGGCTTCGGCCGTCGCAAGCTGATCCGCAACACGATGATCGGCGCCATGGCGATGGTCCCGCTCTCCGCGGTCGTGCTCTTCCGCGACCTCGGCCCGCTGCCGGAGAAGAAGCTGGACACGACCGGCTGGAAGGCCGGCATGCTCCTGAAGAACATGAACACCGGTGAGCCGATCATGGCCTCCGACGTGCAGGTCGGTTCGCTGACCTTCGCGATGCCGGCCGACCTCTCCGAGGACGACGACGACTTCCAGGAGCGCATCGCCAAGGACGCGCTCATGCTGGTCCGTCTTCAGCCGGGTGACATCAAGGACAAGAAGTCCGCCGACTGGGGCTACCAGGGCGTGCTCGCCTTCTCCAAGATCTGCACCCACGTCGGTTGCCCGATCTCCCTGTACGAGCAGCAGACGCACCACGTCCTGTGCCCGTGCCACCAGTCGACGTTCGACCTGTCCGACGGCGCCCGCGTCATCTTCGGCCCGGCCGGACACGCGCTGCCGCAGCTGCAGATCGGCGTCGACGGCACCGGCAACCTCGAGGCCCTCAACGGCTTCACCGTTCCCGTCGGCCCCGGCTTCTGGGAGCGCAGCGAATGAGCACTCACATCAGCGACGCCACCTCCGGCGCGCACGAGCAGATCGGCCACAGCGAGGCCGGTGTCGAGCAGAAGCACCTGGGCGAGAAGTCGGCCGACTGGGTCGACGGCCGCCTGGGTGTCTACAACCTGGCCAAGGCCAACCTCCGGAAGATCTTTCCGGACCACTGGTCCTTCATGCTGGGCGAGATCTGCCTCTACAGCTTCATCATCATCATCCTGACCGGCGTCTACCTGACGCTGTTCTTCCAGCCCAGCATGGGCGAGGTCGTCTACCACGGTAGCTACGTCCCGCTGCAGGGCATCAAGATGTCCGAGGCCTACAAGTCGGCCATCGACATCAGCTTCGACGTGCGCGGCGGTCTGCTGATCCGTCAGATCCACCACTGGGCGGCGATCGTCTTCGTCGCGGCCATGCTGGTGCACATGATGCGCGTCTTCTTCACCGGCGCGTTCCGCAAGCCGCGTGAGATCAACTGGCTGTTCGGCTTCCTGCTGCTCTTCCTGGGCATGTTCGACGGCTTCATGGGCTACTCCCTCCCGGACGACCTGCTGTCCGGTACGGGTATCCGCTTCATGGAGGGCGCGATCCTGTCGATGCCGCTGGTCGGCTCGTACGTCGCGATGTTCCTGTACGGGGGTCAGTTCCCGGGCAACGACATCATCCCGCGCTTCTTCACGATCCACGTGCTGCTGATCCCGGGCATCATGCTGGGCCTGCTGGTGGCCCACCTGATCCTGGTCTTCTACCACAAGCACACCCAGTTCGCGGGCCCCGGCCGCACCGAGAAGAACGTCGTCGGCATGCCGCTGATGCCGGTCTACATGGCCAAGGCCGGTGGCTTCTTCTTCCTGGTGT
Organism: Streptacidiphilus sp. MAP12-33; assembly: GCF_041261265.1. NCBI lineage: Bacteria > Bacillati > Actinomycetota > Actinomycetes > Kitasatosporales > Streptomycetaceae > Streptacidiphilus > Streptacidiphilus sp. MAP12-33. The sequence continues at coordinate 77,712 of NZ_JBGCCA010000030.1, read as the reverse complement.
TCGGTGTCATCGCGTTCGTCTCGGCGATCGCCTCGGTCAACCCGATCTGGGCGTACGGTCCGTACCGCCCCGACCAGGTGTCCACCGACGCCCAGCCGGACTGGTACATGGGCTTCTCCGAGGGCCTGATCCGCATCATGCCGGGCTGGGAGATCCGCGCCTGGGGTCACACCCTGGAGCTGGGTGTCTTCATCCCGCTGGTGATCTTCGGTCTGATGTTCATCGTCATCGCGATCTACCCCTTCCTGGAGGGCTGGATCACCGGTGACAAGCGTGAGCACCACATCCTGGACCGTCCGCGCAACGCCCCGGTCCGTACCGGTCTCGGTGTCGCGTGGATCGCGGAGTACATCATCCTGCTCGTGGGTGGTGGCAACGACCTGTTCGCCACGCACCTGCACCTGTCGATCAACGCGATCACCTGGGCCTGCCGGATCCTGTTCTTCGTCGGCCCGGTCATCGCCTTCATGGTGACCAAGCGCTGGTGCATGGGTCTGCAGCGCCGCGACAAGGACAAGATCCTGCACGGTCGCGAGACCGGCACGATCAAGCGCCTGCCGCACGGCGAGTTCGTCGAGGTCCACGCTCAGCTCCCGCAGGAGGAGCTGTTCCGCCTCACCGCGCACGAGCAGAACGCGCCCGCCGAGCTGCCCGCCGAGGTGGACGAGAACGGCGTCAAGCGCAAGGTCAGCGCCGCCGCCAAGCTCCGCGCGAAGCTCTCGGCCGGGTACTTCGGCCCCGAGAGCCAGATCGCGAAGCCGACCGGTGAGGAGCACGCCGAGATCACCTCGGGCCACGGCCACCACTGAGGCAGCCGTACTGCAGTAACGCCGCCGCCACAGCGGTAGAGGCCCCCTCCTTCGGGAGGGGGCCTCGTGCGTTCTCCCCGCCGCGCCGCGCCCGCGTCACTCCCGCCGGCTCGCCGCGCTCCCCAGGTTCAGCAGCAGGTAGACCAGCAGCGAGGAGGCGAGGCCGACCGCCCAGCCGTAGTCGGCCAGCGGCTTGAGGAGCGGGATCACGCCGTCCGCGGGGAACGGCCCCTGCTTCACACCGCCGCTGACGGTCGAGTAGGACCCGCCCACCGCCAGGACGCCGCCGACCAGGAAGGCGGCGACAGCGCGCAGGTTCCAGCCGCCGGTGTACCAGTAGCGGCCGCCCTCCCGGTACAGCTCGTGCAGGTGCAGCCGGGTGCGGCGCAGCACCCAGTAGTCGGCGACCAGGATGCCCGCGACGGTGCCGAGCAGTCCGCCGACGACACCCAGCCAGGTGAAGATGTAGACGTGCGGGTTGGCGATCAGCTTCCACGGCAGGACGGCGATCCCGACCACGCCCGTGATCAGCGCGCCGGTGCGGAAGTTCACGTACTTCGGCAGCAGGTTGGACAGGTCGTAGGCGGGCGAGACGACGTTGGCGGCGATGTTCACCGACAGCGTCGCGACCATGACGATCAGCAGCGCGAACAACGCGCCGACAACGTTGCTCATCCGCGCGCTCAGCGCGATCGGGTCCCAGACGGGCGCTCCGTAGACCGCCTGGGAGCCGGAGGTGACCAGCACCGACAGGACGGCGAACAGCGTCATCGTGGTCGGCAGGCCCAGCGTCTGGCCCCAGAGCTGCGCCTTCTGACTGCCTCCGAAGCGCGTGAAGTCGGGGATGTTCAGCGACAGGGTGGACCAGAAGCCGATCATGCCCATCAGCGCGGGGAAGAAGACCTTCCAGAAGCCGCTCCCCCAGCCCAGCCGGGACGGCTGGTCCAGCAGCGGCCCGAGGCCCCCCGCCTTGTCGACCATGAAGCCCAGCAGGACCAGCGCGCCGACGATCACCAGCGGGGCGGCCCAGTTCTCCACCCTCCGCAGGGTCTCCATGCCGCGGGTGATCACCGCGATCTCGATCAGCCAGAACAGCAGGAACGAGAGCCACTGCGTCCACGGCGTGCCGAAGACCTGACCGGCCGACAGCCAGCCGTGTCCGACGACCTTGCCGGCGAGGAGGTAGATGCCCTCGCCACCGATCCAGGTCTGGATGCCGAACCAGCAGCAGGCCACCGCGGCCCGCACCAGGGCGGGCAGGTTGGCGCCGCGCACGCCGAACGCGGCGCGCGCGAAGACCGGGAACGGGATGCCGTACTTGGTGCCCGCGTGGCCGGTCAGCAGCATGGGAACGAGCACGATCACGTTGGCCAGGGCGATCGTGAGCACGGCCTGTCGCCAGTCCATGCCGAGCGCCACCAGCCCGGAGGCGAGAGTCCACGAGGGGATGCAGTGGGCCATCCCGACCCACAGGGCCAGGTAGTTGTAGGTCCGCCAGGTGCGCCGCTCGACGGGGACGGGGGCCAGGTCGCCGTTGCTGAACCGGGGGTCGTCGAGGACGACCCCCTCGGCCAGGGCGACCCGGCCGTCCGGGTAGGTCTGCTGGAGGGACATCGCACGCCACCTCGCTTCGCGAAGAAGGCCGGAAAGCGTCAGTAGAGCAGAGCCCGATCTCCGCGCATAGACCGCGTCAGCCCCGTTCGTGCACGCTCTCCAGGTGGGCGCCGATCCGGCCGAGGAACTCCTCCCAGCGCTCCACGAACTCCGGGTCGTGCGGGGAGAGTCCCGTCGCCATCCGGGTGACCTGGGGCAGCAGCGTCGGGTAGCTGGCGAGCCCGAAGCACATCAGCCGGAACAGCGCCGGGTCCAGCTCCGGGTCGAGCCGGCCGGCCTCCTGTCGGCGGGCGATCTCGGCGATCTGGGCCCGGATGACGGGCGTGCGCTCCGCCTCGTGCGGGATCGGCCGGTCGCCGTAGGCCAGGGCCTCGCGCTGGAGGTAGGCGAGCCAGGCCGCGTCGGCGTCCTCCTGGTGGCGGTAGTGGAAGGCGAGGAACTCCCCGAACGGCTCGGGGGCCTGGTCGGCCCGGTCCAGGCGCTCGCCGCGCACCTTGGCGAGCAGCTCGTTGAAGAGCGGGTCCCCCACCCGGCCGCCGGTGGCCAGGAACATCGACCAGGCGAAGCCGCCCGCCCATCCCGGCAGCCGCTCGATGAGCGCGTTGGCGGGCTGTCCCGGCGCCTGCGGCATCCGGTACACCAGGAACGCCGCCACCAGCAGCAGCACCGCGCTCACGGGGATCAGCTCGCCGAAGGCGGTGGCGTAGGAGACGCCGTGCGTCTGCCGGCCCACCAGCGTGAAGAAGAGCAGCCCGAAGAGCGCGACGCCGAGCACGTTGCCGGTCTGCATCGAGGTGGTGACCACCCCGGAGGCGCCGCCGGCGTCCTTGGGCGGCACGCCGGACAGGATCGTGCCGACCAGCGGGCTCATGCCCAGGCCCTGCCCGGCCCCGGTCAGCAGCATCGCCGGCGCCAGCGCCCAGACCGACAAGGTGGTGCCCGCCGTGGCGGCCGTGGCGGCGATGCCGAACAGGCCGAGGGCGGCCAGCACGTAGCCGAGCGCCAGCACGTGCCGGCCGAGCACCGGCACCAGCCGGGGCGCCAGCAGCGAGGTGCAGAAGAAGCCGACCGCACTCGGGGTGTACACCAGCGCGGACCTCATGGGCGAGAAGTCCAGGCCCGTCTGGAGGTAGACGGCGAGGATGAACAGGAAGCCCGCGTAGGACACCTGGAACAGCACCGCGATCGGCACGCCCGTGGCGAAGCCCTTGTTGCGGAACAGGTCGAGCCGCACCAGCGGCTGCCCGCCGCGCGCGGCGATCGCCCGCTCGTAGCGCAGGAAGCCCCAGCCGACGGGCAGCGCGGCCACCAGCATCAGCACCAGCCACAGCGGCCAGCCCTGGTCCCGGCCCAGCAGCAGCGGCACCGAGAGCAGCAGCAGGAGCGCCGTCACCAGCCCGACCCCGCCCAGGTCCAGCTTGGTGCGGCTCTCGTCGCGGTCGTCGGGCAGCCAGACCAGCGCGGCGAGGGCCGCGAGGATGCCGACCGGCACGTTGACCAGGAACACCGGCCGCCAGGTCCAGCCGAACAGGTCCAGCGCCAGCAGCGCGCCGCCGATCAGCTGCCCGGCGATGGCGGCGATGCCGATCACCGCGCCGAAGACACCGAGCGCCTTGCCGCGCGCCTCGCCCTGGTAGGTGGTCTGGATGATGGCCAGGACCTGCGGGTACAGCATCGCCCCGCCGACGCCCTGCAGCACCCGGGCCAGGACCAGCACGGTGATGTCCGGTGCCGCCCCGCACAGCGCCGAGGCGGCGGTGAACACCAGCAGCCCCGCCACGAACATCCGCTTGCGGCCCAGGATGTCCCCGAGCCGCCCGCCGGTGACCAGCAGCGAGGCGTAGGCGATGGTGTACGCCGACACCACCAGCTCCACCGCGCCGAACCCGGCGGAAAGGCCCGAGCGTATGGACGGGATCGCCACGTTGACGATCGCCACGTCCAGGATTGCCATGAACGTGCCGACCAGCACGATCGGCAGGACGAACCTGCCTTGTCCGGTGCGCACCACGCGCCTCCCCCTTCACGTCAAAGTCCCCATTCTCATGGGGACTTCGGCGTGGCGCACGCCATTTCACGCGCTGGGACGCAGGTACCCCGCCGTCGTCGTCACGGCCGAGGAGCCGGTCGCGCCCGAGGAGTCGCCGGTGGGCTGGGCCGGGTCGGCCGGCGCGGTGGTGACGGTCCGGCCGAGCGCGCTGCCCTTGATCCAGTCGGACCAGGCCAGGTTCCAGTCGCCGAAGCCGTTGCCGAACGGCTCCATCTGGTGGCCGAGGCTGTGGACCACCTGGACGATGTCGCCGCGGCGGAAGTTGTCGTAGAACCACTCGGCGTTGCCGGTGCTCATGCCGGTGCAGCCGTGGCTGACGTTGGAGACGCCCTGGGAGCCGACCGACCAGGGCGCGGCGTGCACGTACTCGCCGCTCCAGGTCACCCGGGTGTCCCAGTACACGTCCAGGTGGTAGGCGTTGGGGCTGTCGGCGGCGATGCCGACGGTGGAGGAGTTCATGAAGACCTCCTGCTGCTGCTCCAGCACCACCTTGATGCCGTTGCGGGTGGAGAACCCGGGCTTGCCGGTGGTGATCGGGATGGAGCGGATCTCCTGCCCGTTGCGGTAGACGGTCATGTAGTCGCTGCCCGCGTCGGTCAGGGCGAGCATCTTGTCGCCGATCCTGAACCCGATCGTGGCCGGGGCACCGCCGTAGAGGCCGTCCTGGACCTTGGCACCGCCGAGGTCGAAGGAGGCCTGGACGGTGGTGTGCGCCGGCCAGTAGTCCTTGGGCCGGAAGTGCAGCGTCGAGTCGTCGACCCAGTACCACGCGCCGGTGACCTGTGGCGTGGAGCGGACCGTCAGCGCGCGCTCGACGACCTGCCGGGCGGCCGGGTCGTGCACGGGGTGGCTCAGCGCCACCGTGATCGGCTCGCCGACGCCGTAGACGGCCTTGTCTCCGGGCGTCATGGTCGCGGTGAGGGTCGCGGACGCCGTGAGGGTGGTGAAGCCCTTCTGGACCCCGCCACGGCCGTTCCCGGCCCCGTCCGCCGCCTGGACCTTGACGGTGTAGTGGGTACCGGCCGCCAGCGGCCCGGTGGAGCGCCAGGAGGCGCCGTCCGCGGCGAGCTTTCCCGCGACCTGGCGTCCGGCGTCGGAGACGACGGTGACGTCCGTCAGGTGCCCGCCGTGCTGCGCGGTGATGACGACCGGCAGCGCCGGGTCGACGTTGGTGGCACCCGCGGGGGTGATCTGTACCAGGGCGCTCGCGTCGACCTGCTGCTCGGGCGCGACGCCGCCGCCGCTGCAGGCCGTGAGTGGCGCGGCGGCGAGGACCGCGCCCGCGACCAGAATCCTTGCCGACTTCATCTGCAGCCTCTCCCGTGACGGAACCCGACGCTCCGTCACATCGTAGGAAAGCTGCCCATCGGGCACGCGCTGCGTCACCCACGCGAGTGACGCGGGCAAGCCGAAGGGCCGAGCCCGGCGCCTTTCGGCGCGGGCTCGGCCCCTTTCGTGCTGTGCGACTGCTACCGGCTCACTGGGTCTGGTTCTCGCCCCGGTAGTACTCGAACGTCCAGCCGAAGAGACCCATGAGGATCACCGGCATGGCGAACATCATCAGCCACCAGCCGAAGATGACGCCGAGGAACGCGAGGGTGCCACCGAGGCCCAGGGCCAGCGGCTGCCAGCTGTGCGGGCTGAAGAAGCCCTGCACGCCCGCGTCGTCCGAGACCTCGGCCTGCGGGTTGTCACCGGCGCCCGTGTCCACGCGCTTGGCGGTGAACAGCAGGTAGAAGGCGATGAACGAGCCCAGCGCGAAGGCCAGGAACAGGCAGGTGGTGCCCGTCGGGTCCTTGGACCAGACGCCGTACCAGATGGCCATCGCCAGGACGAAGACCGCGAAGCCGGCGAAGATCTTGCCTTGCTCCTTCATCGGTCACCCGCCTCCTTCTTCTCCAGTGCGGCCTGCAGGTGGGCCGGCACCTCGCCGTGGTTCTCCAGGTAGTCGCGCGCCGCGATCTCCGGGTGGTGCAGGTCGAACGCCGGGGATTCGCTACGGATGCGCGGCAGGGTGAGGAAGTTGTGCCGCGGCGGCGGGCAGGAGGTCGCCCACTCCAGCGAGCGGCCGTAGCCCCACGGGTCGTCGACGTCGACCTTCTTGCCGTACTTGGCGGTCTTCCAGACGTTGTAGAGGAACGGCAGGATCGACGCGCCCAGGATGAAGGAGCCGATGGTCGAGATCAGGTTCAGCGTGGTGAAGCCGTCGGAGGGCAGGTACGTCGCGTAGCGACGCGGCATGCCCTCGGCGCCCAGCCAGTGCTGCACCAGGAACGTGGTGTGGAAGCCGACGAAGAGCAGCCAGAAGGTGATCTTGCCGAGCTTCTCGTCCAGCATCTTGCCGGTCATCTTGGGCCACCAGAAGTGGAAGCCCGCGAACATCGCGAAGACGACGGTGCCGAAGACCACGTAGTGGAAGTGGGCCACGACGAAGTACGAGTCCGAGACGTGGAAGTCGATCGGCGGGGAGGCGAGCAGAACACCCGTCAGGCCACCGAAGACGAAGGTGACCAGGAAGCCGACGGTCCACAGCATCGGGGTCTCGAAGCTGAGCGAGCCCCGCCACATGGTGCCGATCCAGTTGAAGAACTTGACGCCGGTCGGAACGGCGATCAGGAACGTCATGAAGGAGAAGAACGGCAGCAGGACCGCGCCGGTGACGTACATGTGGTGGGCCCACACCGTCACGGACAGGCCGGCGATCGCGATGGTGGCCGCGATCAGCGAGGAGTAACCGAACATCGGCTTGCGCGAGAAGACCGGCACGACCTCGGAGATGATCCCGAAGAACGGCAGCGCGATGATGTACACCTCGGGGTGACCGAAGAACCAGAACAGGTGCTGCCACAGGATGGCGCCACCGTTGGCCGGGTCGAAGACGTGCGCACCGAACTTGCGGTCGGCCTCCAGCGCCAGCAGCGCGGCGGCGAGGACCGGGAACGCGAGCAGGACCAGGACGGCCGTCAGCAGGACGTTCCACACGAAGATCGGCATCCGGAACATGGTCATGCCCGGGGCACGCATGCACAGGATCGTGGTGATGAAGTTCACCGAGCCGAGGATGGTGCCGAAGCCCGAGAGCGCCAGACCCATGATCCACATGTCGCCGCCGACGCCGGGGCTGTGGATCGCGTCCGAGAGCGGCGCGTAGGCGAACCAGCCGAAGTCGGCCGCGCCGTTCGGGGTGAGGAAGCCGCCGACGGCGATCAGCGAGCCGAACAGGTACAGCCAGTAGGCGAACATGTTCAGACGCGGGAAGGCCACGTCGGGGGCACCGATCTGGAGCGGCATGATCCAGTTCGTGAAGCCGGCGAAGAGCGGCGTCGCGAACATCAGCAGCATGATCGTGCCGTGCATCGTGAACGCCTGGTTGAACTGCTCGTTCGTCAGGACGCCCGCGTTGGGCTGCGCCAGCTGGGCACGCATGGTCAGCGCCAGGATGCCGCCGACGAGGAAGAAGGCGAACGACGTGACCAGGTAGAGGCTACCGATGGTCTTGTGGTCGGTCGTCGTCATCCACTTGATGATCGACGTACCAGCCTTCGTCTCCTTGGCCGGCCGGGCCGCGGCGGTACCCCCGCTGAGCCCATGGGGTTCATTGAGGATGGTCATTTCTGGAGGTTCCCCGCTCCCGTGGTAACGATGCCGGACGGAACGTTGCCGCCCTGGCCCTTGGCGCGAAGCTCGTCCAGGTGGGCCGCGTAGTCCGCCGGAGAGACCACCTTGACGTTGAAGAGCATCTGCGAGTGGTCGACACCGCACAGCTCGGTGCACTTCCCGCGGAAGGTGCCGAGCTCGGTCGGGGTGACCTCGAAGTGGTTCACCACGCCCGGGACGACGTCCATCTTCATCAGGAAGTCCACCGGCCAGAAGCCGTGGATCACGTCACGCGAGGTCAGGTCGAACTCGGTGGTCACACCGAGCGGCAGCCAGAGCGTCGGCGGCTGGCCCGGGGTGCCGACGTCGTAGGCGCCGGGGCCGCTGGTGTCGACCTTGGTCTGGTTGTGCGGGTCGACCTGGTAGTCGTAGTTGAACGCCCAGCTCCACTGGAAACCGACCACGTTGATGTGGTTGGTCGCGTCGCTCGTCTTGAGCAGGTAGTTCTCGTCACGCGCCGTGTAGAAGAAGAAGACCGACACCATGATCAGCGGGACCACGGTGAACAGTGCCTCGAGCGGCATGTTGTAACGGAACTGCGGCGGCACCTCGACCTTGGTGCGGGTGCGCCGGTAGAAGAAGACCGCCCACAGGATCAGTCCCCAGACGAGCGCCCCGACCGCCAGTGCGGCGATCCAGGAGCCCTGCCACAGGAAGAGGACCGTGCGGCCCTGGACGTCCCGGGGGGTGGGCAGGCCGAGGCGCGGCAGGTCGGAGGACTGGCAGCCTGTGGCGGTGGCAAGGACGAGGCCCAGCGTGAGCGCTGAAAGCAGCTTCCGCCGCATCGAGCGCCGCGGCGAGCGGTCGGAGCCGTTGGGACTCACTTAGCGCCTTCCCGAAGTCTCGCCCGCTCACCAGCCGACCGAAGAGCCGGAGAGCTCTCCGGGATTTCCAGTGGCATGGTCACGGGCAGGGTTTGGATGTTTATGCGGCCCAAACCCTACTCCAGCCCGATCGACGGTTCGCGGGCAGGTCCCACTAACGCGCCGATCATCACCCCACGCTGCGCCCGTTCGGGCGATTTCGCAGGTCAGAAGGGGTACACGCGGGGAACTCAGGGCCCGCGCGACACGCCGGTCCGCCACGGTGGGGGGCGCCTCCTGACGCCGCATGAGGACGTCATACGATCTGGGGGTGGACGGCCGGCATCGGTGCCGGCTGACATGCTGCCATCTCCGCGCTCGTTACGGTGGGGTGTGCCGAATTTCGACGTCGCGTCCACCGCACCGCTGCACCCCCTGGCCAGGCAGGCCCTGCTGGCCGCGCTCGACGAGGGCTGGGCGGACCCGGCCCGCCTCTACCGCGACGCGCGACAGGCGCGCCTGCTGCTGGACTCGGCCCGCGAATCCCTCGCGACGGACCTCGGCGTCCGCGCCGACGAGCTCACCTTCACCGCCTCGGGTACGCAGGCGAACCATCTGGCCGTCCTCGGACTGCTCGCCGGAAATCACCGGAAAGGGCGTCATCTCGTCCACAGCGCTGTCGAACACTCCTCGGTGCTCCACGCAGCCGAGCGATTCCAGGCCGACGGCGGCTCGGTGACGGTCGTCCCCGTCGACTCCTTCGGCCGCGTCGCACTCGACGCCTTCGAGGACGCCCTCCACTGCCCCGGCCGCTCCCCCGGCGTGGCACTGGCGTGCCTCCAGGCGGCCAACCACGAGGTCGGCACGGTCCAGCCGGTGGCGCGCGCGGCCGAGCTGGCCGCCGAGGCAGGCGTGCCGCTGTTCGTGGACGCCGCCCAGTCGGTCGGCTGGGGCCGCGTCGAGGGACCCTGGTCCGCACTGGCCGCGTCCGCGCACAAGTGGGGCGGCCCGGCGGGGGTCGGCGTCCTCGCCGTCCGCAAGGGTGTCCGCTACCGCTCGCCGCTCCCGGCGGACGAGCGGGAGGGCGGCCGCGTCCCCGGCTACGTCAACGTCCCCGCGATCGTCGCCGCGGCGGTAGCGCTCCGCGCCTCCCGGCAGGAGGCGGCCGAGACCGCGGCGCGGCTGCGCCCGCTGGTCCGGCTCCTCCACGAGCGCGTGCCCGCGCTGATCCCGGACGTCTCGGTCCTCGGCGATCCGGCCCTGGACGACCCACTGCGGCGCCTGCCGCACCTGCTGACCTTCTCCTGCCTGTACGTGGACGGAGAGTCCGTGCTGGGCGCGCTGGACCGCGCGGGCTTCGCGGTCTCCTCCGGCTCCTCCTGCACCTCCAGCACGCTGACGCCGAGCCACGTGCTGGCCGCGATGGGGGCGTTGACGGAGGGCAACATCCGCGTGTCGCTCGGGCGCGAGGCCACGCGCGAGCAGGTGGAGGAGTTCCTGCGGGTGCTCCCGTCGGCTGTCGCCGAGGTGCGCGCACAGCTGACGCCCACCGCGCCACGCAGCAGTGCGCAGGGCGCGATCGTGGTGGACGTCCTCGGGAGCTTCTGCCCGGTGCCGGTCATCGAGCTGGCGAAGGCCTTCGAGGGCGTCCCGGTGGGTGGCCTGGTCGCCGTCCTGTCCGACGACGAGGTGGCAGCCGTCGACGTGCCGGCCTGGTGCCACATGCAGCACCAGTCGTACGAGGGAACGGCCCCCGCGAGTGACTACCTCCCGGGGGCGCACGGCCTGGCCTACCTGGTACGGCGGGAGGTCTAGCCACCGGCGCGGGGCTCTACCGATCTGCGGCTCTACTGATCTGCGGCTCCTCCCCCAGCCTTCGGCCTGGAGGTGCCCCCTGCGGGACGCGACCATCCCCCAGCCTTCGGCCGGGGGGACCCCCTCCCACGGCCTTGGGATCCCGAGCGAGCGGGGCCATCCGCCCGGAGTGGGTTGCTCGCGCCCACGCAGGGGGCACCTCCGGGGCACCTCCCGGCCGAAGGCTGGACGGGAAGCCGCACAACGGCAGAGCCCCGCGCCCCTCCATGGCTACGCCATGTGCGCGCGGACCTCGGTCGCGGCGTCCTCGCCGTAGGCCGCGGCGAAGCGGTCGAGGAAGTGACCGTGGCGCAGCTCGTACTCCTGGGTGCCGAGCGTCTCGATGACCAGGGTCGCCAGCATCGCGCCCACCTGGGCCGCCCGCTCCAGCGAGACGCCCCACGTCAGGCCCGCCACGAAGCCGGCCCGGAACGCGTCGCCGACGCCCGTCGGGTCGACCTTCGCCGTCTCGGCGGCGCAGGACACGAAGATGGTCGGCTCGCCCTTGCGGTCGATGCGCGCGCCCTTCGCGCCCAGCGTGGTGATCCGGACGCCGACCCGGTCGAGGACGTCCTCCTCCGACCAGCCGGTCTTCGACTCGATCAGGGCCTTCTCGTACTCGTTCGAGAACAGGTAGGCCGCTCCGTCCACCAGCGTGCGGATCGACTCGCCGTCCAGGCGGGCCAGCTGCTGGGAGGGGTCCGCCGCGAAGGCGTAGCCGCGGCTGCGGCACTCCTCGGTGTGGCGGACCATCGCCTCGGGGTCGTCGGCCCCGATCAGCACCAGGTCCAGACCGCCCACCCGGTCGGCGACCGGCTGCAGCTCGATGCCGCGGGCCTCGCTCATCGCGCCGGTGTAGAAGGACGCGATCTGGTTGTGGTCCAGGTCCGTGGTGCAGACGAAACGCGCGGTGTGGCGGGTCTCGGAGATGTGCACGGAGGCGGTGTCGACACCGTGACGGTCCAGCCAGGAGCGGTACTCGGCGAAGTCCGCGCCGGCCGCGCCCACGAGCACCGGGTGCAGGCCCAGCACGCCCATGCCGAAGCAGATGTTCGGCGCCACTCCGCCGCGTCGCACGTCGAGGGTGTCGACGAGGAAGGAGAGCGAGACCGTGTGGAGCTGGTCGGCGACGAACTGCTCGGCGAAGCGGCCGGGGAAGGTCATCAGGTGGTCGGTGGCGATGGAGCCGGTGACAGCGATACGCACGGCGGCGTGCTCCTCGGGAGGACGGGGGCGGACGACGATCTACCGTACCGGCCGCCGCGGTCGGCCGACACGCCCCCGCGTTACCGCGAGGTAGGGCTGGCCGGGTACCTCCCGGGGTTCTACTGTCGACGGTGTGACCGCCATGTGACGCGGCTCACGAGGAGGCCCGGAGATGATGCCCGACCGCAACCCCGTCCACATTCCCGCGTACCTGCGCGGCGACGCGGACGTCGACACACTGGCGGGGCTGGTGGAGCGGGGGCGCAGACTCGGCCGGTTCTGGCCGCAGCTCGCGGTCGAGCCGCGCGAGCACACCGAGCCGCTGCGGCACCGCCCGTCGTTCCGGATCGGGGCGGACGAGGCCCGCCTGTTCGGCGACATCTCCCTCTGATCGGAGCGAGGGGAACCGGTTCGGCCCGCTCCACGTCCCATGCACGCACAGCAAGGGACAGACCAGGAGGCCGTACCGTGCACAACCGTCGTCGTTCCCGCTTCCGCGCCCTCGGCGCGCTGGCCGTGCTGGCGGTCGGCGCCGCCGGGCTGTCGGCGTGCTCCTCCGGCGCGGGCGCGTCCACTGTCACGCCCCCGAGCGCGTCCGCCGGCGCGCCGAGCGCCGTGGTGAGCCCCTCCCCCAGCGGCTCGATCATCCCGGGCGGCCCGATCCAGCGCCCCTCACCGGGCTCGTCGGCGCCCGCGGCCCACGGCATCCCCGTCTCCGGCTACAGCACCAACGGGACGGTCCTGACCGTGTACTACTTCGCCGGCGTCTGCGACAAGTACGGCGTGAAGGCGGACCAGTCGCAGCCGGGCGAGGTGCGGGTCACCGTGGTGGTCACCCAGCACGCGCCGATCGGCCAGATGTGCCCGCAGGTGATCTCGAGCCAGCACGCCAGTGTGGACCTCGGCCGGCCGCTGGACGGCCGCAAGGTGATCGACACCGCCACCGGCCAGCCGGTTCCGCAGTCCACCGGCGGCCCCTACTCCGGCATGGAGTCCCACGGCCCGGTCGGCAACCAGAACTGAGCCCGGCCGGAGAACGACAACGCCCCGGCCATCGGCCGGGGCGTTGTCCGCGTACGCGGGGCGATCAGCTGAAGGAGTCGCCGCAGGCGCAGGAGCCGGTCGCGTTCGGGTTGTCGATGGTGAAGCCCTGCTTCTCGATCGTGTCCACGAAGTCGACGGTGGCGCCGGACAGGTACGGGGCGCTCATGCGGTCGGTGACGACGTTCACGCCGTCGAAGTCGGCCACCACGTCGCCGTCGAGCGAGCGCTCGTCGAAGAAGAGCTGGTAACGCAGGCCGGAGCAGCCGCCGGGCTGCACCGCGACACGCAGCGCGAGGTCGTCGCGGCCTTCCTGCTCCAGCAGGCTCCTGACCTTCGCGGCGGCGGTGTCGGTGAGGATGATCCCGCTCTCGACGCTGGTCTCGTCCTGGACGGTCATCTGCTTACTCCCGGGTTTGACGACGTACTTCCACCGGCGGAAACCGCCGACGCCCCGGAGGTATTCCGGGAAGGCTCCATTGCGTCCATGCTCGCACACTCGGCACCGCTCATCACCGCCGCGTTCGCCACATCAGCCAGCCGCGCCTCCGCGCTGTCCACGGTGGCCAGATCGGCCTTGGTGTGCGCGAGCGCCGCGTCGATCAGCAGCGCGACCAGCGGCTCCTCCCCGCGCTCGCGTCGCAGCCGGGTGAGCGCGGCGATGTCGGCGAGGTAGGCCTGCCGCTGCGCGGCGACGAGCTCGGCCAGTGCCGGCGGGCCCAGCCGGGCCGCCCCGAGCAGTTTGAGGAAGAGCTCGTCGCGGAAGCCCGAGGTGCGCACCCACGGACTGGTGGCCCACTCCCGCAGCTCGTCCTGTCCTTGCCCGGTGAGCTGGTAGGCGTTCTTGTCGGGCCGGTCGGACTGCGCCACATGGACCCGGGTGACGTGGCCGTCGCGGACGAGGCGGTCCAGCACCTGGTAGAGGTGCCCGATGTTCAGGCCACCCCACTGCGGGCCGATGGCCTCCTCGAAGCGCCCCTTGAGCTCGTAGCCGTGGCTCGGGCCGTCGGCCAGCAGCGCCATCACCGCGTGGTGAAGCGGCATTTACACACCTCCTAGCTTGTGACAATGTACTCCTGCATTGCCACAATGTATGGCCTGGCACAGCCCGGTGCGGCCAGGCACGGGGTGGAACGGGGCAAGGGGGAACACATGCCGATCGGCCTGCGCGGCGTCAGCCGCGGCTATCCGGGGCTGACCGCACTCGAAGCGGTGGACCTGGAGATCGCGGACGGCACCGCCGTCGCGCTGACGGGGCCCTCCGGCGCCGGCAAGTCCACCGTGCTGCACCTGCTCGGCGGCATGGACACCCCCACCGCCGGCACCGTGGAGATCGACGGGAAGCCGCTCACCGCCCGGGACCTGGACGCGCACCGGCGCCGCGTCGGGTTCGTCTTCCAGCGCTTCCACCTGCTGCCCGCGCTGACCGTCCTGGACAACGTGCTCGCCCCCGTGCTGCCGCGCCGGGTGGACTACGACCGCAAGGCCAGGGCGGCGGAGGTGCTGGAGGCGGTGGGCCTCGCCGCCCGGGCCCAGGCACTGCCGGCCGAGCTCTCCGGCGGCCAGCAGCAGCGCGTCGCCATCGCCCGCGCCCTGATCGGCCGCCCCCGGCTGCTGCTCGCCGACGAGCCCACCGGCAACCTCGACAGCGTCATCGGCCGCGAGATCGTCGACCTGCTGCTGTCCCTGCGCGAGCGCTACGGCACCACCCTGGTCCTGGCCACCCACGACGCCGAGGTCGCGGCGAGCTGCGACCGGGTACTCCGGTTGCAGGACGGCCGGATCACCGCCGACACCACGATCGAGCCCTCCAGCGACGTGCTCGACCGGCTCGGAGGGCTGCGCCCGTGATCACGATGATCCTCGCCCAGCTGCGCCGCCGTCGCGGCCGCGCGCTGGCCCTGGTCGCGGGCATCCTGGTGGCCGCGACCAGCTTCTCGCTGCTGACCGCGGCGGTGACCACCAGCCGCGCCGAGACCGTCGGCACGGTTAACGCCAACGCCCGCTCCGCCTACGACCTACTGGTCCGCCCGGCGGGCACCCGCACCGCGCTCGAACAGCGACGCGGGCTGGTCGAGGCGGACTTCCTCTCCGGCATCTTCGGCGGCATCACCCTGGCCCAGTACCACCGGATCGCGGGCCTGGCCGGGGTGGACACGGCCGCGCCGGTCGCCAACCTCGGCTACCTGATGATCAACAGTGAGCTGCGGCTGGACGTGACCGGCCTGCTCGCCCCAGGCGTCCGCAACCAGCTGCTGCGCGTGCGTCCGGCGCTGGCCGCGGGACCGAACCGGTTCACGCTGGCCGACCAGTACGTCTACGTCACCCGGGACCCGATCGTCAGCGTCGACGCCCGGCCCCGGGGCGGCTTCGAGCCCTCCGTCCAGGTGCAGCAGACCGCCGCCGGGGGGCGGCCGGTGTGCTGGTACTACGACGAGGACTCGTCCGGTGCGGCCAGCAAGGGCCCGTTCGGCCCGTGGGACCCGGCCGCCCAGGAGGGGATCTCCGGCTCACCGTTCACCATGCCCGCGCGAACGATGATGAGCTGCTACTCCGTGGGCGGCCACGTCTACGCGGACCTCCCGGTCGCCTTCCCGGTGATGCTCTCCGCGATCGACCCGGCGGCCGAGGCCCGGCTGGTCGGCCTGGGCCGGGCCGTCACCTCCGGCCGGATGCTGCGGGCCACGGACCGGCCCACCAACGCCACCAACGGCCCGGAGACCCTCGCGCAGGTGCCGGTCCTGCTGAGCGACAACCCGCAGAGCGCGGGCACCGTCTCCGCGACCGTCCAGCGCCTGGACGCGGGCGACCCGGCCACCCTGCCCGACCGGCTCTCCACCTCCGGTGCCCGCGCCTACGTGAACGGCCTCGGCGGCGCCACCGCGGGCACCCTGCATGCCGACCTCGGCACGGCCTTCCGCACGCTGGGCGCCTACTCCTCCTACAGCTCAGGCACCTACTGGACCGCCGGCCCCGTCACCTACCGCGCCACCGGGTCCGGTCTGGAAGCGGTGCCACAGGCCGCCCAGCCGCTCGGGACCTGGCGCGGCGGCGCCGAGCAGGGCTGGATCCGGGACGTGCCCGAGGAGAACACCGGCACCCAGTTCCGCACCGTCACCGCCCGGGCCGAGGTCGGCTGCGAGGGCATCGAGGGCACCTGCACCGACATCACCGCCGCGCCGACACCCGTGCTCGACTTCGTCGGCCGCTACGACAGCTCCAAGTTGGACCGGTTCTCCTCGCTCAGCGGCGTCCCCCTCGACACCTACCAGTCCCCCGCCGTCACCGGCGCCGACGCCGCGAGCCGTGCCGCGCTCGGTGGCAGGGCGCTGCTCCCCGACCGCAACATCGGCGGGTTCCTCAGCCAGCCGCCGACGCTGCTCACCACGCTCGACTCCATGGACGTGTTCTTCGCCAGCCGACTCGTCCCCACCCCGCAGGCAGCCGCACCGATCAGCGCCGTCCGGATCCGGGTGGCGGGCGTGACCGGCGTCGACCCCACCTCGCGGGCCAGGGTGAACGCGGTCGCGGCCGCGATCCGCGCCGCCTACCCGCACCTGGTCGTGGACGTCACCGCCGGCAGTTCGCCAGCGCCGCAGACCATCGCGCTGCCCGGTGGCCTGCGGGTCAGCGAGGGCTGGACCGAGAAGGGCGTGGCGCTGCGGATCATGTCCGCCGTCGACGCCAAGAGCGCGGTGCTGTTCGTGCTGGTGCTGGTGGTCTGCGCCCTGTTCCTCGGGCAGGCCGCGCTCGCCTCGGTGCGGGCCCGGCGCACCGAGATCGGCACGCTGCGCTGCGTCGGCTGGAGCGCAGGCGAGGTGTTCCGGCTGATCCTGGGCGAACTGCTGCTGATCGGCACGGTCGCGGGCGCGGCCGGGGCGTTGCTGGCCTACCTGCTGGCCGTCGGGTTCGGTCTGCACGCCTCCGCCGCAAAGGCCGCGCTGGTGCTGCCGACGGCGGTGCTGCTGGCCCTCGCGGCCGGGCTGCCGCCCGCCTGGCGGGCGACCCGGCTGGGCCCGCTGGACGCCGTCCATCCGCCGGTGGTGGCGGCCCGGCGGGCCCGCCCGGTGAGGTCCGTGCGCGGGCTGGCGCTGCGCAACCTGATCCGGGTTCCGGGCCGCAGCCTGCTCGGCGCGTCCGGGCTGGCCCTCGGCGTCGCGGCGTTCACCGTGCTGCTCGGCGTCACCCTGGCCTTCCGCGGCGAGGTGGCCGGCTCCCTGCTCGGCGACGCGGTCGTCGCGCAGGCCCGCGGCGTCGACTACGCGAGCGTCGCGCTGTCGCTGCTGCTGGGCGCGGCGGGCGCGGTGGACGTGCTGGTGCTCTCGCAGCGCGAACGCGCCGCCGACCTGGCCGTGCTGCGCGCCTGCGGCTGGAGCGGCCGCGAACTGTCCCGGCTGGCGCTGCTGGAGGGCCTCTGGCTCGCCCTGTTCGGCGGCCTGCTGGGGGCCGGCGCCGGCCTCGGCACGCTGGCCCTGCTCGGCCGCGGCCTGCTCGACGGCGGCCGGGCCGCCGACCTCGCCGCGGCGGGCCTGCTCGCGGCGACCGCCGGCGTGGTCCTGGTCTGCACCGCCCTCGCCGTCCCCGCCCGCGCCCTCGGCCGCCTCGCCCCGGCCCGGCTCCTCGCCACGGACGGCTGAGCACCCCGGCCGTCCGGAGGCGCACAGCCGAGGACGGCCGGCCGGAGGCGCACAGCCAAGGACGGACGGCCGGGGAGGCGGTCAGCGCCGGGCGGACCGGTGCCGGCACGGGCGCCCGCCCGGCAGGAGCGGGTGCCTGACAGGGGCGGGAGAGTGCTGGCAGGATCGGGCGGGTGCTGATGCGACCGGTCCACGACTCCGCCGCCGACACCGCCGCCGTGCGGGCGATCGACGCCGCCGCGTTCGACAAGCCGCTGGAGGGCCGCGAGGCCGCCCGCGCCGACGTCCGTACGCGGCGGCTGGCCGCAGCCGACCAGGCCGGCTGCTGGTTCGCGGAGGACGACGGCACGCCGCTCGGGGTCGCGCTGTCGCTGCGCCGGGAGGGCCTGTGGGGGCTGGCGCTGCTCGCGGTCCGCCCCGAGGCGCAGGGCAAGGGAGTCGGCCGCACCCTGCTCGACCACGCGCTCACCCACGCCCACGGCTGCCTGCGCGGCATGATCGTCGCCTCCGCCGACCCCCGCGCGGCCCGCCGCTACCACGCGGCCGGCTTCCGGCTGCACCCCACGATGGCGCTGACCGGCCGGGTCGACCGGGCGGGCCTGCCCGCAACCGGCGGCCTCCCGGTGCACCTCGGCGACGCGACCCACTTCGACCTGCTCGACTCCGTGGACCGCCGCTCCCGCGGCTCCGCCCACGGCGAGGACCATCTGGCGCTGCTGCGCACCAGCGACGAACTGCTGGTCGCGGACACCCTCACCGGCTCCGGCTACTGCTACCGCCTCGGCGGCCGGGTGATGCTGCTGGCAGCCACCTCCCGCCGGGTCGCCTCGGCGCTGCTGACCGAGACCCTGGCCCGGATCCCGGAGGGCGAGACCGCCGACGTGCGCACGGTGACGGCCGAACAGGACTGGGCCGTCGACGTGGCCATGGCCGCCGGGCTCACCGCCGAGAGCCGCGGCTGGCTGGCCCTGCGCGGCATGAGGCCCCCGACGCACTACCTGCCGTCGGGGGCCTACCTGTGACCGTTCCGGGAACGGATCAGACCATCGTGTCCAGGATCTCCCGGACCATCTCCATCGTCGTGCCCGGGTGCAGGAACGCGAAGCGGGCGACGACCTCCCCCTCCCAGCCGGTCGGGGTGACGAAGCCGGTCTGGTCGGCCAGCAGCCGCTCGGACCAGGCGTAGTAGTCCTTCGCGGTCCAGCCCTTGCGCCGGTAGACCACGCTGGACAGCTCCGGCTCCCGGACGACCTCCAGGTCGGGGTACTCGGCACGGATCAGCTCGGCGGTGTCGCGGGCCAGCGCGATGCCGGTCTCGATCGCCTCGGAGTAGGCGTCGGTACCGTGCACGGCGAGCGAGAACCACAACGGCAGGCCGCGGGCGCGCCGGGTGAGGTGGTAGGCGTAGTCGGTCGGGTTCCACTCCTGGTCGTGGTCGGCGGTGTGCAGCACGTCCAGGTAGGAGGCGTCCTGGGTGTGGACGGCCTTGGCCAGGCGCGGGTCGCGGTAGATCAGCGCGGCGCAGTCGAACGGCGCGAAGAGCCACTTGTGCGGGTCGACGACGAAGGAGTCGGCGTGCTCGATGCCGTCGTACTTCGCCCGCACCGAGGGCGCGAGGAGCCCGGCGCCGCCGTAGGCGCCGTCGACGTGGAACCACAGGCCGTGCTCGCGGGCGACCTCGGCGATGCCGGCCAGGTCGTCGACGATGCCGGCGTTGGTGGTGCCGGCGGTGCCGACCACGGCGATGATCGAGCCCGGGTCGGGGTCGGCCGCGATGGCCGCGCGCAGCGCCTCGCCGGTCAGCCGGTGGTCCACCGTCGGCACGACGAACTTCTCGACGCCGATGATGTTGAGGGTGTTGGTGACCGAGGAGTGGGTCTGGTCGCTGACCGCGATCCGCAGCCGCGCGCCGATGCCGACGCCGAGGCGCTGGCGGGCGGTGTCGCGGGCGACGACGAGGGCGGAGAGGTTGCCGGCGGAGCCGCCGGAGACGAAGCAGCCGCCCGCCGAGGCGGGCAGGCCCGCGCGGTCCGCGATCAGGCGCAGCACCTGGTTCTCGGCGGCGATGGCGCCGGCCGCCTCCAACCAGGAGATGCCCTGGAGCGAGGCGCAGGAGACGACCATGTCGAACAGCAGCGCGGCCTTGGTCGGCGCGCACGGGATGAACGACAGGTAGCGGGGGCTGTCGGCGGAGATGACCGCGCGGGACAGCTCGTGGTCGTAGAGCTTGAGCACATCCGCAGGATCGTTTCCGCGGTCGCTCAGCAGGCCGTCCAGCGCGGCGCCGAGCTTCTCGCCGTCGCCGGGGTGGTCGAGCGGGACCGGGTCGTACTGCAGGCGCTCCCGCATGTAGTCGAAGACCAGGTCGACCATGCGGGCGTCGTACCGGTGCATGCGGTCGGCGTGGGGCACGGGAGATCCTTCGGGGCGGTTGGGCTGTGGGGGCAGGCCTGTAGGGGCATTGCCACCCTAGGCACCACACCGCGCTCGTCGCCTGTCGGAACCCTGCGGCCCGCGCAGGAATCCTGCGTGATCCTCACCGGCAGGTGAGGAATCCTGCTTCAGCCGATCAGCCGATCAGTCGGCTGAGCGCCACAGTGCTGCGGCTGCGCTGCACGCCGGGCTCGCGCCGGATCCGCTCGATGACCGCCTCCAGGTGCCGCATGTCCGCCGCACGCAGGTGAACCAGCGCGTCCGCGTCGCCGGTCACCGTCCAGGCGGCCACCACCTCGGGGAACTGGCGCAGCGAGGAGAGGATCTCCTCCGGCGGGGTGCGCTCGCGGCAGAAGACCTCGACGAAGGCCTCCGTCGTCCAGTCCAGCACGCCCGGGTCCAGCACCACGGTGAAGCCGCGCACCACGCCGCGCTCGCGCAGCCGGTCCACCCGCCGCTTGACCGCCGTGGCGGAGAGATTCACCAGCAGGCCGATCTCCGCGTAGGAGGCGCGCCCGTCCCGCCCGAGCAGCTCCAGCACCCTGCGGTCCACGTCGTCGAGACTGGCGGCAGGACTGATCGGCGTTCTCGGTGCTGGCACGCGCTCAGCTTTTCACATCCGCGCTGCCCACATCGCTGCCCGCATCCTCGCCCTGGAGCCGGTGGACCACGAGGCCGAGCGCGACCGACGCCGCGCAGACCAGCCCCGCCACCAGCACCGTCGGCGAGAACAGCACCGCCACCGCGCTCACCGGCAGCACCCACAGCGCCACCCCGCGCTTGGTGTGCCGCGAGTGCAGCGCCCAGACCGTGAACAGGTACACCGCGGTGGGGACGGTGACCGCGAGCGTGGCCGTGTGCGCGGCGACGTGGGCCTTGCCCACCGCGTGCTCGACCGCCACCTCCAGCCCGGCGCCGATCGCGGCGGCGGAGAGGAAGACCAGGTAGTGGCCGTAGCCCCAGACGAAGGCCACCCGGTTGCCGCTCAGGTGCTCCTCGACCGAGCGGGCGAAGTAGATCCACCACGCGGAGAAGCAGATCAGCAGCCCTCCCGCGGCGATCGGCAGCAGCTGCCCCACCGCCTCGTGCTCGTCCACCGCCGACTGGACCGCGATGGTCGCCGCCGAGACCGACTCCCCCAGCACGATCAGCGTGAAGCAGCCGTACCGCTCCGCGATGTGCCCGGGATGCCAGGCCGTCGCCGCCGGCCGCTCCGCGAAGAGCGGGACCGCCAGCTCCGCGACCATGCCGACCAGGAAGGTCGGGAGCTTGGCCTGCCCCGGGACGTCGAGCATCCAGAGCACCCAGTACACCTGCACCAGCGAGACCCCGGCCGCGTAGCGCAGCGCCACCGTCCGGTGCGCGCCCTCGTTGGAGGCGGCGGCGCGCAGCCACTGCGCCACCAGGGCGACCCGCATCACCACGTAGCCGGTGACCGTGATCCGGTAGTCGCCGTCCGCGAAGGCCCTGGGCACCCCGGCGGCCAGGATCAGCGCCCCCGCGATCTGCACGAAGGTGGCGATCCGGTACGGCACGTCGTCGGTGTCGTAGGCGGAGGCGAACCAGGTGAAGTTCATCCAGGCCCACCAGATCCCGAAGAACACCACGAGGTAGCCGAGGATCCCGTGCCGGATCTCCCCACCGGCCAGCGCGTGCGCCAGCTGGGAGCCCGCCTGGGCCACCGCGACGACGTAACAGAGGTCGAAGAAGAGCTCCAGCGGCGTCGCCGCCCGGTGCCGCTCCCCCCGCCCACGCGGCCGCATGCGCGGGCCGTCCACTACCCTCTCTGTGGCCATGCCTCCAGACGATAGGGCAGGTCCGCGCCCCCGACCGGTAGCGCCGATGTGTCGAGAGCGGGGTAGGTCACATTGCCCCGGCGCCCATGGCCGGTGTGATCGGGGCGGGCTATCATAGATAGCGTCAGGTAGACGATAAGGCGGGGTTCCGTATCTCGCCGAGCAGGAGGGCAACCGCCCGTGACCACCACCACCACGCCCGGGACGGGCGACACCTTCGCCGAGCCGGGTGCCACTCCGCTGGCGCTGCTGCTGCTCGGCCGCGAGGCCGACACCGCGAGCGAGCGCGGCGTCGACTGCCCCGGAGACCTCCCCGTCGCCTCCGACCCGGACCTGGTCGCGCGCGCCGCCGCGGCCAAGTCCAGGCTGGGCGACAAGGTCTTCATCCTGGGCCACCACTACCAGCGTGACGAGGTCATCCAGTTCGCCGACGTCACCGGTGACTCCTTCAAGCTGGCCCGCGACGCGGCCGCCCGCCCCGAGGCCGAGTACATCGTCTTCTGCGGCGTGCACTTCATGGCCGAGTCCGCGGACATCCTCACCACCGAGCGCCAGCAGGTGGTCCTGCCGGACCTGGCCGCCGGCTGCTCGATGGCCGACATGGCCACCGCCGAGCAGGTCGCCGAGTGCTGGGACCAGCTGGTCGACGCGGGCGTCGCCGACACCGTGGTGCCGGTCGCCTACATGAACTCCTCCGCCGACATCAAGGCCTTCACCGGCCGCCACGGCGGTACGATCTGCACCTCCTCCAACGCCAAGCGCGCCCTGGAGTGGGCCTTCGAGCAGGGCGAGAAGGTCCTCTTCCTGCCCGACCAGCACCTCGGCCGGAACACCGCCGTGCGGGACATGGGCCTCTCGCTGGACGACTGCGTCGTCTACAACCCGCACAAGCCGAACGGCGGCCTGACGGCCGAGGAGCTGCGCGCGGCCAAGATGATCCTGTGGCGCGGCCACTGCTCCGTGCACGGGCGCTTCAGCCTGGACTCGGTGAACGAGGTCCGCGAGCGCGTCCCCGGCGTCACCGTGCTGGTGCACCCCGAGTGCAAGCACGAGGTCGTCGAGGCCGCCGACATGGTGGGCTCGACGGAGTACATCATCAAGGCCCTGGACGCGGCCGAGCCCGGCTCCAAGTGGGCCATCGGCACGGAGCTCAACCTGGTCCGCCGGCTCGCGAACGCGCACCCGGACAAGGAGATCGTCTTCCTGGACCGCACGGTGTGCTTCTGCAGCACGATGAACCGCATCGACCTGCCGCACCTGGTCTGGGCCCTGGAGTCGCTGGCGGACGGCCGCGTGCCGAACGTCATCACGGTGGACCCGGAGACGGAGAAGTACGCCAAGCTCGCCCTGGACCAGATGCTCGCCCTGCCGTAACGCGCAACGCAGAGGACCGGTGGCCCCCATGGGCGCCACCGGTCCTCTGCGTTCGTCTCAGCCCGGGATCAGCCCGTCGTGCTGCAACAGCTCGCGGACCTCGTCCACGGTCGCGTCCTCGAACGGCAGCGTCGCGTCGGAGGCACCGAGGTAGTCGTGCGCCACCGGCGTGCCGCCGGCCCGAACCGCGCCGAGCAGCGCGGCCAGGCTGACCTTGAACTCCGCCTCGTCACCGCTGTCCAGCGCGGCCAGGACCGCGTTGTCCAGCTCGTTGAGGTGGTCGACCAGTGTGTCGGGGACCTCGAACTGCCCCTCCGTCAGGATCCTGACGATCACCGCGCTCCCCCTCAGCCCTCGTGCGGGCGCTGGTCCTGCGGCGCCTGGTAGGGGTTCTGCTGCGGAGCCTGCGGGGCTGCCTGGCCGTGGTTGCCCTGCTCGATCGCCGGGGTCGGCGCGCTGCCGCCGCCCAGCTCGGCCTTCATCCGGGCCAGCTCCAGCTCGACGTCGGAACCGGCGGACATGCGGTCCAGCTCCGCCGAGATGTCGTCCTTGCGCATGCCGGACGGGTCGTCCAGCGCGCCGCTGGCCAGCAGCTCGTCGATCGCGCCCGCGCGCGCCTGCAGCTGCGCGGTCTTGTCCTCCGCACGCTGGATGGCGAGGCCGACGTCGCCCATCTCCTCCGAGATGCCGGAGAAGGACTCGGCGATCTGGGTCTGCGCCTGGGCGGCGCTGTACTGGGCCTTGATGGTCTCCTTCTTGGTGCGGAAGGCATCCACCTTGGCCTGCAGGCGCTGGGAGGCGAGCGTGAGCTTCTCCTCCTCGCCCTGCAACTGCTGGTACTGGACCTCCAGGTCCTGCACCTGCGTCTGGACCCCGGCGCGGCGCGTCAGCGCCTCGCGGGCCAGGTCCTCGCGGCCGAGGGACAGCGCCTTGCGGCCCTGCTCCTCCAGCTTCGCGGACTGCTGCTGCAACTGCGTGAGCTGCAGTTCGAGACGCTTGCGGCTGGTCGCCACATCCGCGACGCCGCGTCGCACCTTCTGCAGCAGCTCCAGCTGCTTCTGGTACGAATAATCCAGCGTCTCGCGCGGATCCTCCGCGCGATCCAAGGCCTTGTTGGCCTTGGCGCGGAAGATCATCCCCATCCGCTTCATGATTCCGTCGCTCATGGGCTTCGCGCGCCCCCTTCTGTGACCTGCCGGTTTCGCCGTCTTCTCGCACCCAGCCTACGGGTCGCGCGGCTCTCGCCGCAGCGATCCGCGCTGCAACAAGACTGCTACAGCTGTGGCCGTCCGGGCCTCATCCGTGCGGCGGATCACGAACGCGCCCTTCTACGCCGCTCGGCGGAGTGCAGCCCTGACGAGAGCCAGTACCCGGGGGGCTGGGGAATACACCCCCCGACCACGTACTCTTGCTGTGTGTTCCGACGTAGCTCCCAGGATGCCCCCGCCGACGCCGCCACCCTCACCGAGGACGAGGCAGCGAACAAGGCCGTGCCCGCCGCGGAGGCCCCCAAGGGCCGCCCGACCCCGAAGCGCAGCGAGGCGGTGACCAACCAGCGCGGCCGCGCCTACGTGGCGCCGGACCGCAAGGCTGTCGCCAAGCAGTCCCGCGACGCAGGCAAGGACGACCGCGCCCGCCAGTACGCCGCCATGCGCGGCCAGGGCGACGAGCGCGACCTGCCGCCGCGCGACGCCGGCCCGGTGCGCAAGTTCGTGCGCGACTACGTCGACTCGCGCTGGACCGCGCTCGAGTTCGCCATGCCGGTGGTCATCCTGATCTTCCTGATCGCCACCCTCCTGCGCAGCGCCTCCATCGTGGTCCTGTCCACGCTGGTGCTCTACGCGGTGATCCTGGCGATCGTCGTGGCGACCTTCTTCTTCGCCCGCGGCCTGAAGAAGGAACTGGCCCGCCGGTTCCCGAACCAGAACACCCGCGGGGCGGTCGCCTACGGCCTGCTGCGCTCCTCCAACATCCGCAAGATGCGCCTGCCCAAGCCGGCCGTGAAGCGCGGGCAGAAGCCCTGAGCAACCCGCCGGCCCACCAGGGCTATCCCGGATACTCGTACTCGCCCCTGGGCCCCTGTCCGGGGGCGGACGACTCCACCATGGTGCTGCCCGCCCAGCGGGCCGCCACCGAGCCCGTCCACGTGCCCGCGCCGATCGGCTTCACGCCCGGCGCCGAGGCGTGGCTGGCGGGGCTCGGCGGACTGCGCAACGTGGTGCGCCAGGAACTCGTCGCCCGGCAGCTGGACGAACAGCTCGCCGGATCGCACCTCGCCGACCGTCCCGCGGGCCTGCGCGTCCTCGACGTCGGCTGCGGCCAGGGCACCCAGGCGCTGCGCCTGGCCCGGCGCGGCCACCAGGTCACCGGCATCGACTCCGACCCGGCCACGCTGGCCGTCGCCCGGCAGGCGCTCGCCGGCGAGCACCCCGGGACGCAGGCGCGGGTGCGCCTGCTGCAGGGTTCCGGCGAGGACTGCGGCCGCTGGTTCGGCCCCGCCGCGTTCGACCTGGTGCTCTGCCACGGCGTGCTGATGTACCTGCCCGAGCCCGGCCCGCTGCTGGCGGCCCTGGCCCGGATACTGGCCCCCGGCGGCCTGCTCTCCGTGCTGGTCCGCAACGGCGACGCGCTCGCGCTGCGCCCGGGCCTGGCCGGCGACTGGGCGAGCGCCGTCGCCGCGTTCTCGGGCGAGGCCTACACCAACCGCCTGGGCCTGCCCACCCGGGCCGACCGCCGCGAGGTGCTCACCCGCACCCTCGCCGAGCTCGACGTGCCGCTGCGCTCCTGGTACGGGGTGCGGGTCTTCACCGACCCGGCCGCCGACGACGCCCCCGTCCCCGCCGGGCCGGAGCTGTCGCTGCTGCTGGAGGCCGAGGAGCGGGCCGGCCGCACCGACCCGTACCGGCAGGTCGCGGCGCTGACCCACCTGGTGGGCGCGCGGCCCTGAGGGGTCATAGGCTCACCCCCATGGAGTTCCGTCACCTCGGCCGCAGCGGTCTCGTCATCTCCGAGATCGCCTACGGCAACTGGCTCACCCACGGCTCCCAGGTCGAGGAGGACGCGGCCACCGCCTGCGTCCACGCCGCCCTCGACGCCGGGATCACCACCTTCGACACCGCCGACGTCTACGCCGCCACCCGCGCCGAGTCCGTCCTCGGCCGCGCCCTCAAGGGGCAGCGCCGGGAGGGCCTGGAGATCTTCACCAAGGTCTACTGGCCCACCGGCCCCGGCAAGAACGACACCGGTCTGTCCCGCAAGCACGTCATGGAGTCGATCAACGGCTCGCTGAAGCGCCTGCAGACCGACTACGTCGACCTCTACCAGGCCCACCGCTACGACACCGCCACGCCGCTGGAGGAGACCATGGTCGCCTTCGCGGACATCGTGCACTCCGGAAAGGCCCACTACATCGGCGTCTCCGAGTGGACCGCCGACCAGATCCGGGCCGCGCACGCGCTCGCCCAGGAGCTGCGGATCCCGCTGGTCTCCTCCCAGCCCCAGTACTCCGCCCTCTGGCGGGTCATCGAGGCCGAGGTCGTGCCGACCTGCGAGGAGCTCGGGCTCGGCCAGATCGTCTGGTCCCCCATCGCCCAGGGCGTGCTCACGGGCAAGTACCTGCCCGGCGAGCAGCCTCCGGCCGGCTCGCGCGCCACCGACGACAAGGGCGGCGCCAACATGATCTCCCGCTGGATGCGGGACGACGTGCTGGAGCGCGTCCAGCGGCTGCGGCCGCTGGCCGACCAGGCGGGGCTGACCCTGGCCCAGCTGTCCGTGGCCTGGGTGCTGCAGAACCAGAACGTGTCCGCCGCCATCATCGGCGCCTCCCGGCCCGAGCAGGTCGCCGAGAACGTCAAGGCCGCCGGTGTCCGCCTGGACGCCGAGCTGCTGAAGGCGATGGACGAGATCCTCGCTCCCGTCGCCGAGTTCGACCCGGCCAGGACGGCGCAGAACGCGCCCCAGGGCCGCCTGAACTGACACCGCGCCACGAGCACAGACAGAGCGAAGGGCCCCGGGGCGTTCACCCCGGGGCCCTTCGCCCGAACTCACTGGTGCAGGCTCATCGGCCCGTAGATCTTCTCGCCGTCGTCCAGCAGCACCACCTGGTCGACCCCGTCGGCGAGCAGGTCCTTCCAGGTCTCGCCGATCCACGTCTCCGCGTCGCCCTGGGTCGGGAACTCCTCGGTCCCGTTCGGCGCCGGCACCACCGAGCCGTCGAGCTTCTCGTACCGCCACGTCCACACCACGCCGGGCTCCTCTCCGATCCTGCCGCGCTCTCCGCTAGGACAGTACCCGGCACAATGGCCCGATGCGCCTGCTCGACCGTCTCCACCTCGGCCGCCGCCCCCGCCGCACGCTGCTGCTCGGCGGCGCCCGGTCCGGCAAGTCCTCGCTCGCCGAACGGCTGCTGGCCGCGGACGCGGAGGTGACCTACGTCGCCACCGCGGGCCGCCGCGAGGGTGACGCCGAGTGGGCGGATCGGATCGAGCTGCACCGGGTCCGCCGCCCGGCGAGCTGGCGCACCGTGGAGACCTGCGACCTGGCGCCGCTGCTCGCCGCGCCCGGCGGCCCGCTCCTGATCGACTGTCTGGCGCTGTGGCTGACCGACGCCATGGACCGCGTCGGCGCCTGGGAGGACGCGCGCTGGTACGGCGGCGGCGACGCCGAGCTGCGGGCCCGCACCGCCGAACTGGTCGCGGCACTGGCGGTGAGCCCGCGCCTGGTCGTCGCGGTCAGCAACGAGGTCGGCAGCGGCGTCGTGCCGGCCACCGCCTCCGGACGCCGGTTCCGTGACGAGCTGGGCCGGCTCAACGCGGCCGTCGCCGACGTCTGCGACGACGTGCGGCTGGTGGTCGCGGGCCGCTCGCTGCGATTGTCCGACCGGTGACGGTAACGTTTCGGCCGTGACGACCTTCGACCTCGACGAGATCTCCGCGCGGCTGGCGCGCCCCGACGACGAGTACCGCCTCGCCGCGGAGGAGCGCTTCGCCGCGCTCGACCTGCCCCGTCGCTCGCTGGGCGAACTGCAGGACCTGGCCGGCTGGCTGGCCGCGGTCCAGGGCAAGGTCCCCACCCAGCCGCTCTCGCGGGTCAACGTCGTGGTCTTCGCCGCCGACCACGGCATCGCCTCGCTCGGCGTCTCCACCCTCCCGGCCGGCACCACCGAACGCCGGGTCCGCGACATCCTCGACGGCACCGCGCCCGTCAGCGTGCTGGCCCGTCAGTTCGGCGCGCAGGTGCGCGTGGTGGACCTGGGCGTCGACGCGGCCGAGGACGCCTTCCCGGCCGAGGTGAGCCGCCACCGGGTGCGCCGCGGCTCCGGCCGGATCGACGTGGAGAACGCGCTCACCCGCGAGCAGGCCGAGCAGGCCTTCGCCGCCGGCATGGCGCTCGCGGACGAGGAGGCCGACTCCGGCACCGACCTGGTCGTCCTCGGCGACCTCGGCGTCGGCTCGACCACCGTGGCCGGGGTGCTGATCGGCGTGCTCTGCGGCACCGACGCGGCCGTCGTCACCGGGCGCGGCTCCGGTATCGACGACCGCGTGTGGATGGTCAAGTGCGCCGCCATCCGCGACTCCCTGCGCCGGGCCCGCCCGGTGCTGGCCGACCAGCTCGACCTGCTGGCCGCCGTCGGCGGCGCCGACTTCGCCGCCATGGCCGGCTTCCTGCTCCAGTGCGCGCTGCGCCGGCTGCCGGTGCTGCTGGACGGCGTGGTCTCCGCCGCCTGTGCGCTGGTGGCGCAGCGGATCGCGTTCCGCGCCCCGGAGTGGTGGCGCGCGGGCCAGCTCACCGGCGAGCCGGCGCAGACCAAGGCCTACGAGCGGATGGGCGTCGCGCCCTTGCAGGACCAGCAGGTCGCCGTCGGCGCGGGCGCGGGCGCGCTGATGTCGCTCCCGCTGCTGAAGGCCGCCGCCGCGCTGCTGGCCGAGCTGCCGCTGCCGGCTCCCCCATCGCCACCCGCCGCGCCCACCGTGTCCACCGCGCTCACCGCGCCCGAGGCTGAGGTGTCCGAAGCTGAGGTGTCCGAGCGTGGCGTGTCCGAGGCTGAGGTGTCCGAGCCGGCGCTGTTCGAACCGCAGCCCGACGAGAAGCCCGGGGACTGAGTGCACGCCCCCCGCTTCGTCCAGCGCTGCCTCGAACCACTGCGCTTCGCCTTCGGCACCCTGTCCGTCCTCCCCGTTCGGGTGAACCGGTGGGACCGTCCCACCGCCGGCCGGGCGATAGCCCTGGCCCCCGCCGTCGGCCTGGTGCTCGGCGGCCTGGCCGCGGGCTTCGCGGCCCTGCTGGCCTGGGCGCACTCCGGTTCGCTGCTGGCCGCCGTGGCCGGGGTCACGGCGCTGGCGGCGCTGACCCGCGGCCTGCACCTGGACGGGCTGGCCGACGTCGCCGACGGGCTCGGCAGCAACCGGCCCCCGGCCGCGGCGCTGAAGATCATGAAGGCCTCCGACATCGGCCCGTTCGGCGTGCTGGTGCTGCTGCTCACCCTGTTGGCCCAGGTGGCCGCGGTGGCGCGCTGCTTCGATCTGGGACTGCCCAAGGGCGCCTTCGCGCTCGGCCTCGCGGCCGTGACCTCGCGCGCCGCGCTGCTGCGCGGCTGCGCCGACGGCGTGCCCTCGGCCCGGCCGGAGGGCCTGGGCGCCATGGTCGCCGGGACCGTGCCGCGGCTGCGCGGCGCCGTCACCACCCTGGTGACCGTCGCCCTGCTGGCACTGGCCGGCTGGGCCACCGCCCGCTCCGGCCAGGACCGGCTGCCGCTGGCGCTCGGCACCGTCGTCTCGGCCGCCGCCGGACTGGGACTGGCCGCGCTGCTGCTGACGCACTGCCTGCGTCGTTTCGGTGGAATCACCGGAGATGTCCTGGGCGCGATGGTGGAGGTCTCCGCCACCGGATCGCTGATTCTCTGGACCCTTTTCGCAGCTGCCACCCCGTAGCGGGGTGCTGTCTCGAAATTTCGGCCCCCGCGACGGCGCGGGGGCTCAATATGCGGACTACCATGCCTGGTGCCGGTCTGTTCACCGCCCCGGCACCACCGTGCGTCGGCGCACGCCCACCCGCGAGGAACAGACACGGCACCGCAGACTTTTGCACCGCCGACTTTCGACAGAACAGGACGCATTCCGTGACTGCAGTGTCTTTGAGCACCTCCACGGCCGCCGCGCTGCGCGCGGACGCCGTCGTCGTGGCCGTGGCCAAGGGCCCCAAGGGCCTGGTCCTCGCACCGGGCGCCGAGACGGTCGACGAGGCGTTCGAGGGTCGCCTCGCCGAGGTGCTCACCACCGTCGGTGCGACCGGCACCGCGGGCGAGGCCGTCAAGGTCCCCGCGGCCGCCGGCCTCAAGGCCCCGCTGGTGCTGGCCGTGGGTCTGGGTGAGGCCGCCGAGGACGGCTACCAGGCCGAGGCGCTGCGCTCCGCCGCGGGCGTGGCGGCGCGCACCCTGCACGGCAGCAAGAAGGCCGCGTTCGCGCTGCCCGTCACCGACGCGGCCTCCGTCGAGGCCGTCACCCTGGGTGCGCTGCTCGGCGCCTACACCTTCACCGCCTGCCGCAGCGACAACGGCAAGGCCGACGCCAAGACCCCCCTCGTCGAGGTCTCCCTCACCGGCGTCAAGCGCGGCGACAAGGCCGCCAAGGCCGCCGTCGAGCGCGCCACCGTCGTGGCCGAGGAGATGAACCGGGCCCGCGACCTGGTCAACATGCCGCCGAACGACCTCTTCCCGAAGTCCTTCGCCGAGATCGCCACCGCGATCGGCAAGGAGCAGGGCCTCAAGGTCGAGGTGCTGGACGAGAAGGCCCTCACCAAGGGCGGCTTCGGCGGCATCCTCGGTGTCGGCGTCGGTTCGGACCGCGGCCCGCGCCTGGTCAAGGTCGCCTACACGCACCCCAAGGCCAAGGCCTCGCTCGCCTTCGTCGGCAAGGGCATCACCTACGACTCGGGCGGCATCTCGCTCAAGCCGGCCGGCCACAACGAGACGATGAAGTGCGACATGGCCGGTGCTGGCGCCGTCTTCGCCTCGGTGCTCGCGGTCGCCAAGCTCGGCCTGCCGGTCAATGTCACCGGCTGGCTGGCGCTGGCCGAGAACATGCCGTCCGGCTCGGCTACCCGCCCGGGTGACGTGCTGCGCATGTACGGCGGCAAGACCGTCGAGGTGCTCAACACCGACGCCGAGGGCCGCCTGGTGCTGGCCGACGCCATCGTCCGCGCGGGCGAGGACAAGCCGAGCCACATCGTCGACGTCGCCACCCTGACCGGCGCCATGGTGATGGCGCTGGGCAGCCGCACCTTCGGCGTGATGGCCAACGACGACGCCTTCCGCAGCACCGTCACCGAGCTGGCCGAGGCCGCGGGCGAGCCCGCCTGGGCCATGCCGCTGCCGGCCCACCTGCGCGGCCCGATGGACTCCTCCGTCGCCGACATCTCCAACATGGGCGAGCGCATGGGCGGCGGCCTGGTCGCCGGCCTGTTCCTCAAGGAGTTCGTCGCCGACGGCATTACCTGGGCGCACCTGGACATCGCCGGCCCGGCCTTCCACGAGGGCGCGCCGTTCGGCTACACCCCCAAGGGCGGCACCGCCACGGCCGTGCGCACCCTGGTCGCGCTCGCCGAGCACGCGGCCGACGGCAAGCTCTGACCTACCAGTAGGTAACCCTTGATCGGGCCCCCGCTGCTGTTCGCCCTGGGCGAACGGAGGCGGGGGTCCGTCCGCATTCCACAGGAAACCCTCCTGACCTGGGCCCCTTCCCCGCACCGGAATTTGCCTCTCGACCTGCGGAAACAGACAATTCCTCGCGAGGCACCCACCCCGTTGCCATGGGGGGTGCCCGTCCACACCCTGGCCCGGTCCCTCACCACAGCACGACAAGTGCGAGGATGTATCTCCGGCACGACGGGTCTCCCCACAAGGGAGCACCACACCCGGCCGGCGATCGACCGGGAGCATCCGCACCCTTTGCATGGAGGACGTGACGTGGCGAACGACGCCAGCACCGTTTTCGACGTAGTCATTCTCGGAGGCGGAAGCGGCGGTTACGCCGCGGCGCTGCGGGCGGCCCAGCTCGGCCTCCAGGTCGCGCTGATCGAGAAGAACAAGCTCGGTGGCACCTGCCTGCACCAGGGCTGCATCCCGACCAAGGCGCTGCTGCACGCCGGCGAGGTCGCCGACCAGACCCGCGAGGCCGCGGGCTTCGGCGTGAAGGCCACCTTCGAGGGCATCGACATCAACGCGGTCCACGCGTACAAGGACGGCGTGGTCACCGGCCTGTACAAGGGCCTGCAGGGCCTGGTGGCCAGCCGCAAGATCACCTACGTCGAGGGTGAGGGCCGCCTGTCGTCCCCGACCTCCGTGGACGTGAACGGACAGCGCTACACCGGCCGCCACATCGTGCTGGCCACCGGCTCCGTGCCGAAGTCCCTGCCGGGCCTGACCATCGACGGCGACCGGGTCATCTCCTCCGACCACGCGCTCACCCTCGACCGCGTGCCGAAGTCCGCGATCGTGCTCGGCGGCGGCGTCATCGGCGTCGAGTTCGCGTCGGTCTGGAAGTCCTTCGGCGCCGAGGTCACCATCATCGAGGCGCTGCCGCACCTGGCCCCGCTGGAGGACGAGAACTCCTCCAAGCTGCTGGAGCGGGCCTTCCGCAAGCGCGGCATCAAGTTCGAGCTGGGCGCCCGCTTCGCCGGTGTCGAGTACACCGGGACCGGTGTGCGCGCCTCGCTGGAGAACGGCAAGCAGGTCGAGGCCGAGCTCATGCTCGTCGCCGTCGGCCGCGGCCCGGTCTCCTCCGGTCTCGGCTACGAGGAGGCCGGGGTCGCCATGGACCGCGGCTACGTCCTGGTCGACGAGTACTGCGCGACCAACGTGCCCACCATCTCCGCCGTCGGCGACCTGATCCCGACCCTCCAGCTGGCCCACGTCGGCTTCGCCGAGGGCATCCTGGTCGCCGAGCGCATCGCCGGCCAGAAGGTCGTCCCGATCGACTACGACGGCGTGCCGCGCGTGACCTACTGCAACCCCGAGGTCGCCTCCGTCGGCATCACCGAGGCCAAGGCCAAGGAGCTGTACGGCGACGACAAGGTCGTCACCGCCAAGTTCAACCTCGCCGGCAACGGCAAGAGCAAGATCCTCAAGACCGCCGGCGAGATCAAGCTGGTCCAGGTCAAGGACGGCGCCGTCGTCGGCGTGCACATGGTCGGCGAGCGCATGGGCGAGCAGGTCGGCGAGGCCCAGCTGATCTACAACTGGGAGGCCCTGCCCGCCGAGGTGGCGCAGCTGATCCACGCGCACCCCACCCAGAACGAGGCCCTCGGCGAGGCGCACCTCGCGCTGGCGGGCAAGCCGCTGCACAATCACGACTGACAACCCTCGTCGCACGCCAACCATCCGCAACGCACCACAAGGAGCAACCGAAACCATGGCGGTCTCAGTAACACTGCCCGCACTCGGCGAGAGCGTGACCGAGGGCACCGTCACCCGTTGGCTGAAGGCCGAGGGCGAGCGCGTCGAGGCCGACGAGCCGCTGCTCGAGGTCTCGACCGACAAGGTCGACACCGAGATTCCGGCGCCCGCCTCCGGCATCCTGGCCTCCATCAAGGTCGGCGAGGACGAGACGGTCGAGGTCGGCGCGGAGCTGGCCATCATCGACGACGGCTCCGGCGCCCCGGTCGCCGCTGCGGCTCCGGCCGCTGCCGCCGCCCCGGCCCCCGTGGCCGCGCCGGTCGCTGCCCCGGCCCCGGTCGCCGCCGCTCCGGCCCCCGCCGCCGCTCCGGCCGCCGCCCCCGCGGGTGCCGTCTCCGGCACCGAGGTGACCCTGCCGGCGCTCGGCGAGTCCGTCACCGAGGGCACCGTCACCCGCTGGCTCAAGGCCGTCGGCGACACCATCGAGGCCGACGAGCCGCTGCTCGAGGTCTCCACGGACAAGGTCGACACCGAGATCCCGGCCCCGGTCGGCGGCGTCCTGCTGCAGATCCTGGTCGCCGAGGACGAGACCGCCGAGGTCGGCGCCAAGCTCGCCGTCATCGGCGCTCCGGGTGCCGCC
Source organism: Streptacidiphilus sp. MAP12-33 (assembly GCF_041261265.1). NCBI lineage: Bacteria > Bacillati > Actinomycetota > Actinomycetes > Kitasatosporales > Streptomycetaceae > Streptacidiphilus > Streptacidiphilus sp. MAP12-33. The sequence goes on along the minus strand of NZ_JBGCCA010000030.1, from coordinate 43,408 downwards.
CCGGCCGCCCCCGCCGCTCCGGCTGCCCCGGCCCCCGCGCCGGTCGCCGCCACCCCGGCTCCGGTCGCTGCCCCGGCTCCGGTGGCCGCTCCGGCCCCCGTGGCCGCTCCGGTCGCGCCCGCCCCGGTCGTGGCCCCGGCTCCGGTCGCCGCTCCGGCGCCCGTGACCGCCGCGCCGGTCGCTGCCCCCGTCGCCGACGCGTCCGACGCCTACGTGACCCCGCTGGTCCGTAAGCTCGCCGCCGAGAACGGCATCGACCTGAACCAGGTCAAGGGCACCGGCGTCGGTGGCCGCATCCGCAAGCAGGACGTGCTGGCCGCCGCCGAGGCCGCCCGCGCCGCCGTCGCCACCCCGGCCGCCGCCGCGACCGGTACCGCGCCGAAGACCCCGACCACCATCGCCGCCGCCTCTCCGCTGCGCGGTCAGACGGTGAAGATGACCCGCATGCGCAAGGTCATCGCCGACAACATGGTCAAGGCGCTGCAGACCGCCGCGCAGCTGACCACGGTCGTCGAGGTCGACGTCACCAACATCATGCGTCTGCGGGAGAAGGCCAAGGGCGGCTTCGCCGCGCGCGAGGGCGTCAAGCTCTCGCCGATGCCGTTCTTCGTGAAGGCCGCGGCCGAGGCGCTCAAGGCGCACCCGGTCGTCAACGCGTCCATCAACGACGCCGAGGGCACGATCACGTACCACGCGGTCGAGAACATCGGCATCGCGGTCGACACCGAGCGTGGCCTGATGGTCCCGGTCATCCACGAGGCGGGCGACCTCAACATCGCCGGCATCGCCAAGAAGACCGCCGACCTGGCCGCCCGCACCCGTGACAGCAAGGTCACCCCGGACGAGCTGTCCGGTGGCACCTTCACCGTCACCAACACCGGGTCGCGCGGCGCGCTGTTCGACACCCCGATCTTCACGCCGCCGACGGTCGCCATCCTCGGCATCGGCGCGACGGTCAAGCGCCCGGTCGTCATCGAGTCGGCGGAGCTGGGCACCACCATCGCCGTGCGCGACATGGTCTACCTGGCGCTGTCCTACGACCACCGGATCGTGGACGGCGCGGACGCCGCCCGCTTCCTGGGCACCCTGAAGGCCCGCCTGGAAGAGGGCGCGTTCGAGGGCGACCTCGGCCTGTAGTCCCGCTCCACCCGCATCACCTGCATCACCTGCATCACCCGCCGCGGTTCCCGTGGCACCCGTCATGACCCGAAGGCCCCGTCTCCGCTCGTCGGAGTCGGGGCCTTCGGCCTGTCCCACGTGCGCCGGGCACCCCCGGCGTGGATGCTTAGGGGCGTGATGGACGAGACGGACTTCTGGCTGCTGATCGACGAGACCCGGGACAGTGCCGAGGGGGACCCGGTCGAACAGGCCGACCTGCTCCTTTCGCGCCTGGTCGAGAAGACCCCCGACGAGGTGCTCGACTTCGCTCGGCTCTTCGAGGCGCGGATGGGGCGGGCGTGGCGCAACGACCTGTGGGGAGCAGCGGACCTGCTCCTCGGCGGGGCCGGTGAGGACGCCTTCGAGGCCTTCTGCGCCTGGCTGATCGGCCAGGGCCGCGAGGTCTTCGAGGGCGCCCTGGCCGACCCCGACGAACTGGCCGACCTGGTGCCGGACTTCGACGACGAGGAGGACGGCGACGCCGAGGAGCTGGGCTGGACCGGCGACCGCGCCTACGAACAGCTGACCGGTGCCCGCCTGCCCGACCTCGGCCGCCGGGCCGGCGACCCGCTCGGCGCGGAGTTCGACTTCGACGACCCGCGGGAGATGGAGAAGCGCTACCCGCGCCTGTGGGAGCGCTACGGCGCCTGAGACGCCTGGTGCGGATCCGACCTCGCGTCTTCGGCGTTCAGGTCGATCCCCATCAGCACGTCGTCGACGTACTGCCCCGCCAGCCGGAACTCCTGCGGCTGCACGCCGGTGACCGTGAAGCCCGCCCCCTCGTAGAGCGAACGGGCCACGGTGTTGCCGCCCAGCACCCGCAGCGTCACCCGCCGCGCGCCCTCCGTGCGGGCCTTGGCCAGGGCCGCGTGCAGCAGGGCGCGGCCGAGCCCCAGACCGCGCGCCTCCGGGGCGACCAGCAGTCCCTGGATGGACCGGATGTGCGCGTTGCTCGGCAGCGGGGTGGGCGGCAGCACCCGCACCCAGCCGAGCAACTGCTCCTCCCGCACCGCGACCAGCATGTGCTCGGGCTGGTGCCGCTCGTCGTGGAAGGCGGTGCTGTCCGGCTCCGGCGGGTCGGGCCGCTCCGACACCTCCGTTGCCGGTGACCAGCACCGGTGGTCCAGGACGTAGGCGGCATGGCCGTCGCCGGCCACCGCCGGCCGGATGACGACGCGCACCGGCTCCTCCCCGTACGGAACGTCGGCATGCGAGGTGTCGGCATACGGAGCGTCGCCATGCGGAGTGTCCATGGCCGGAGCCTACGCGGTCCTTAACCGCGCAACTGCTTGAATGGCGCGTATGCGCATCGCGGTCACCGGCTCCACCGGTCTCATCGGCTCCGCACTGGTCCGCTCACTGCTGGACGACGGGCACGAGGTCGTCCGCCTGGTCCGGCGCGAGCCCCAGGAGCGCGCCGACGGCAGCGTGGAGGTGCGCTGGAACCCACCCCTGCGGGCCGTCGACCGCAAGGGCCTGGAGGGCGTCGACGCCGCCGTCAACCTGGCCGGCGCCGGGATCGGCGACCATCGCTGGACCGCCGACTACAAGCGCACCCTCCACGAGAGCCGCATCCTGTCCACGCTCACCCTGGCCGAGGCGCTCGCCGGGCTGGAGCGTCGCCCCAAGGTCCTGGTCTCCGGATCGGCCACCGGCTACTACGGCCAGACGGGTGACGCCGTCATCGACGAGGACGCTCCCGCCGGCGGCGACTTCCTGGCGCGGCTCTGCGTCGAGTGGGAACAGGCCTGCGGCGGCGCCGCCGAGGCGGGCATCCGGGTCGCGAACACGCGCAGCGGCATCGTGGTCGACGCCCACGGCGGCGCCTTCCAGCGACTGCTGCCGCTGTTCAAGCTCGGTGTCGGCGGCCGGCTCGGCAACGGGCAGCAGTACTGGAGCTTCATCTCGCTGCGCGACGAGGTCGCCGCGATCCGCCATCTGATCGACACCGACCGGCTGTCGGGCGCCTTCAACCTCACCGCGCCCGTGCCGGTCACCAACGCCGAGGTCACCACCGCGCTCTCGCGGGCACTGCGACGGCCCGCCGCGCTCCCCGTTCCGGAGTTCGCGCTGCGGGCCGTGCTCGGCGAGATGGCGGTCGAGGTGGTCGGCAGCCACCGGGTGGTGCCGCGGCGGCTGCTCGAGTCCGGCTTCCGCTTCGCCCACGCCACCGTCGACCAGGCGGTCGCCGCGGCGCTCTAGCCGATTCCCCGGGTCCTGCCCTGCTCAGACCAGTCGCGACCAGCGGCTGCCCGGGCGCAGGTAGACCGCCCAGGTCACCAGCGAGCAGACCGCGTAGACCGCCAGGAAGGCCCAATAGGCCGCGTCGCCGTTCTTGGAGCTCAGGAACGACTGCCGGAAGGCCAGGTTGACCAGCACCCCGCCGAAGGCGCCGATCGCTCCCGCCATCCCGATCAGCGCGGAGGCGCCGCGCCGGGCGTCCTCGTCCGTGGCGGCCCTCACCTGGAAGATCGCCGGGATCATCTTGTAGGTCGAGCCGTTGCCGAGGCCGCTCAGCACGAACAGCGCGACGAAGCCGGCCAGGAACAGCGGCAGCGACTTGGCGTGCGAGGCCGCCAGCACCGCTCCCGCGCCACCGGCCATCAGCACGAAGGTCGCCAGGGTGATCCTGGCCCCGCCGAACCGGTCCGCCAGCCTGCCGCCGACCGGCCGCACCAGCGAGCCCAGCAGCGGCCCGAGGAAGGTCAGGTAGGCGGCCTTCACCGGGGTGTCGAACTGCTGGTGGAACTGCACCTGGAGCACCTGCCCGAAGGCGAAGCCGAAGCCGATGAAGCTGCCGAAGGTTCCGATGTACAGCAGCGAGATCACCCAGCTGTGCGGTTCCCTGGCCACCTCGCGCAGTGCGCGGCGGTCGTTGCGGAGGGAGGTGAGGTTGTCCATCCGCAGCGCGGCGCTCAGCGCCGCCAGCACGATCAGCGGCAGGTAGACCAGCGGCACCAGGCGGGGGTGTGCCGCACCGGCTGTCGCCAGCACCGCGAGGCCCACCAGTTGCACCACCGGCACGCCGAGGTTGCCGCCGCCCGCGTTGATCCCGAGCGCCCAGCCCTTGAGCCGCTGCGGGTAGAAGGCGTTGATGTTGGCCATCGAGGAGGCGAAGTTGCCGCCGCCGACGCCCGCGACGCACGCCACCGCGAGCAGGGTCCCGTAGGAGACGCCGGGGTGCAGCACGATCCCGGCCAGGACCGTCGGCACCAGAAGCAGGCTCGCGCTGAAGACCGTCCAGTTGCGTCCGCCGAAGCGCGCGACGGCGAAGGTGTAGGGCAGCCGCAGCCCCGCGCCGAGCGCGGTGGGCAGCGCGGTGAGGGTGAACTTGCCTGCGGCGTCGATGTGGTAGGCCGGGCCGAGGAAGAGCACCAGCACCGACCACAGGCTCCACACGGAGAAGCCGATGTGCTCGGACAGCACGGAGTAGACCAGGTTGCGGCGGGCGACCCTGGCGCCCGCCTCGGACCAGAAGTCCTCGTCTTCCGGACGCCAGTCGGTGATCACGCGCGTTCTGGTGGGGGCCGCGGTGGTGCCCGCGGTGCCCTCGCTGTCGACGACCGTGCTCATCGGACCCCCTCCGGGTTCGGGGCCACGCGTACGGTCCACACCCGCAGCACCGCCGGGCGGCCGTCGGGAGCCGTGTCCTCGTCCAGGCAGCGGCCGTCGCGCAGGTCGAAGACGTGCTTGTACATCGGCGAGGCGACGGTCGGAACGCCGCCCCGACTGCCCACGATGCCGCGCGAGAGCACGTAGGCGCCGCTGAACGGGTCGCGGTTGTCCACCGCGTAGAGGGCGCCGGCCCGGTCCCGGAAGACCGCCACCTGGGCGCCTTCCGCGCTCAGGGCCGCGACGCCACGTCCGGGGGTGAGGTCCTCGTAGGCGCAGACGCGGGTCCACGACCGCCCGTCCAGGATCTCCACCGTGCCGGTCACCACCTGTGCGGCGACCGGCCTCGTCAACACTTCGGTCATGCGCTGTGCACCTCCAGTCGGGGGCCGGCGACCAGCGCCGGGGTGAGGATGCGCCCGTCCTCGTCGGGGCGGGCGGGGCGGATCTGGCCGCGCTCGGGCACGAAGGTCACGGCCGGGTCGGGTGTACCGGGGGCGTTCACGAAGGAGGTGAAACGCCGCAGGCGGTCGGGGTCGGCGAGCACGGCGGCCCACTCGTCCTGGTACGCGCCCACATGACGGGCCATCAGCGCGTCGAGCTCGGCGCAGATGCCCAGCGAGTCCTCCATGACCACCTGCCGGACGTGCTCCAGGCCGCCCTCGATCCGGTCCAGCCAGACCGAGGTGCGCTCCAGGCGGTCGGCGGTGCGGATGTAGAACATCAGGAACCGGTCGATGGTCGTCAGCAGCGTCTCCTTGTCCAGGTCCGCTGCCAGCAGGTCGGCGTGACGCGGGGTCATCCCGCCGTTGCCGCCGATGTAGAGGTTCCAGCCGGCCGAGGTGGCGATCACGCCGAAGTCCTTGCCCTGCGCCTCCGCGCACTCGCGGGCGCAGCCGGAGACGGCCGCCTTGAGCTTGTGCGGCGAGCGCAGGCCGCGATAGCGCAGCTCCAGCTCGATGGCCAGGCCGACGGAGTCCTGCACGCCGTAGCGGCACCAGGTCTCGCCCACACACGACTTCACCGTGCGCAGCGACTTGCCGTAGGCGTGGCCGGACTCGAAGCCCGCGTCCACCAGGCGCCGCCAGATATGCGGCAGCTGGTCGACGCTCGCACCGAACAGGTCGATCCGCTGGCCACCGGTGATCTTGGTGTAGAGGCCGTGGTCGCGGGCGATCTCACCGATGGTGATCAGGCCCTCGGGCGTGATCTCGCCACCAGGGATGCGCGGGACCACCGAGTAGGAGCCGTTGCGCTGCAGGTTGGCGAGGAAATGGTCGTTGGTGTCCTGCAGCGCGCCCTGCTCGCCGTCCAGGATGTGCCCGTTCTCCAGACTCGCCAGGATCGAGGCCACGGCCGGCTTGCAGACGTCGCAGCCGTCGCCACCGCGCCCGTGCCGGTCCAGCAGGTCGGAGAAGGCGGTGATCCCGGCGACCCGCACGATCTCGTACAGCTCGGCGCGGGTGTGCCCGAAGTGCTCGCACAGGCTCTTGTCGACACTGACGCCACCCGCCTCCAGCTCCTCGGTGACGACCTGGCCGAGCAGCTTCACGCAGCTCCCGCAGCCGGTCCCCGCCTTGGTGCACTTCTTGACCTCGGGGACGGTGGTGCAGCCCCGCTCGTGGACGGCCGCGCGGATCTCGCCCTTGCTGACGTTGTGACAGGAGCAGATCACCGCCTCGTCCGGCAGCGCGATCGGTCCCGACGCCGGCGCCAGCCCCGCCGGGAGCACCAGCTGCTCCGGCGCCGTGGTGAGCGGCTTGCCGCCCATGGCCAGCGGGCGCAACAGCCCGTAGGCCTCCGTGTCGCCGACCAGCACGCCACCGAGCAGCTGCCCGTCGGCGCCGATGACCAGCTTCTTGTAGACGCCCGCCCGGCTGTCGCTGTACAGCACGTCGACCGCGCCCTCGGTGGCGCCGTGCGCGTCGCCGAAGCTCGCCACGTCCACACCCAGCAGCTTCAGCTTGGTGGAGGTGTCTGCGCCGGTGAAGTGGTGCTCCTCGCGCAGGTCGGCGTCCGGGTCGATGCCCAGTGCGCGGGCCGCCGTCTCCGCCATCGCGTAGCCGGGCGCGACCAGACCGTAGACCCGCCCGTCGGCGGCCAGCGCGCACTCACCGATCGCGTACACGTGCGGGTCGCGGGTCCGGCAGCGCTCGTCGACGACGATCCCGCCGCGCTCGCCGACCGGCAGGCCGCAGTCGCGCGCCAGCTGGTCCCGCGGCCGCACCCCGGCCGAGAAGACCACCAGGTCGGCCGGGAGCTCCCGCCCGTCGGACAGGCCCATCGCACGGACCTTCCCGTCCGCACCGGTCAGCACGGACTGCGTGCCGGCGCCGGTGTGGACGTTGACGCCCAGGTCCTCGATCTTCCGCTTGAGCAGCTTGCCGCCACCCTCGTCGACCTGGATCGCCATCAGCCGCGGCGCGAACTCGACGACGTGGGTTTCCAGGCCCAGGGCGGTCAGCGCGCCCGCCGCCTCCAGTCCGAGCAGGCCGCCGCCGACGACAACGCCGATCCGGCTGGACGCCGCGTCCGCGCGGATCTTCTCCAGGTCCTCGATGGTCCGGTAGACGTGGCAGCCGGCCGCGTCGTGGCCGGGCACCGGCGGGACGAACGGGTAGGAGCCGGTGGCCAGCACCAGCGCGTCGTAGTGCAGCACCGCGCCCGAGGCACAGGTGACCGTGTGCGCGGCCCGGTCCACGGCCGCGGCCGGGTCGGCCAGGCGCAGGTCGATGCCGTGCTCGGCGAGGAACCCGGCCGGGGTGAGCGACAGCTCCTCGGCGCTGGTGCCGGAGAACCACGAGGTCAGGTGCACCCGGTCGTAGGCGGCGCGGGGCTCCTCGGCGAGCACGGTGATCCGCCACTCGGCGGCGCCAGGCTGCTCGACGAAGGCCTCCAGGAAGCGCTGGCCGACCATGCCGTGGCCGACCAGGACAAGGTCTTTGAGGGGAGTCGTCATCGGTGGGCTCCATGGGTGGTGGTGAGCAGGTGCAGCGGTGGGTCGAGGTGGGCGTCGTCACGCTCCAGCGCGCGGGCGAGGTCGCCGACGGTGGCGAGGTCGCCGAGGAGGATCGCGCCGACCAGGCGGTCGCCGCGCATCACGAGCTTCTTGTAGCTGCCGCGGGTCGCGTCGGTGAGCCGCAGCTCGTCCACGTCCGGGTCCGCGTCCTGCCCGTCCGGGTCGAGGTGGACCTCGCCGAAGGCCGCGTACTCGATCGGTCCGGCGCTGAGCCGGGCCAGCGGGCGCGAGCCCGCGTAGCGGGCGTCCGGGTCCGCGCCGGACAACCGCGCGGCCAGCACGTCCGCCTGCTCCCAGGCGGGCCCGGCAAGCCCGTGAACGGTCCCGGCGTGCTCCGCGCAGTCGCCGATCGCGTACACGTGAGGAACCGGACCACTCCGCACGGCACCGGGGATCCGGGGGGAAGCGGGGTGCTGGACTGCGGTGGCCCGGGCGGAGCCCACGGGCTGGACTCCGGCAGCGGTCGGGGCGGAGGCGACGGCCCGGGCGGAGGCGGCAGCTGGGGCGGCGGCGACAGGCGCTCCCGCGACGGCCCGGGCGGAGCCCGCGGCCAAAGCCACGGCGGCAACCCCGGCGACCTCGGCGACCTCCGCGGAGCCGACGGCCTGGGCTGCCCTGGCGAGGGCGGAGCCCGAAGCCCGGGCGGAGCCCGCGGCCGGGGTCGAGCCGACGGCCGGGGTCGAGCCGACGGCGTAGGCGGCCAGGGTGTCGTCGACGAGGATGCCCTTGCCGACCGCCAGGCCCGCCGCGTGCGCGAGCGCGGTCCGCGGCCGGACGCCGCAGGCCAGTACCAGCAGGTCGGTCGCCAGCCGGTAGCCGTTGGCCAGCTCCACCTCGCCTGCCTCGGTCAACGCCCTGGCCCGGTTGCCCAGGTACGCCTCGACGCCCAGGGTGCGCAGCGCGCCGCGCAGCGCGCTCGCGGCGTCCGCGTCGAGCTGGCGCTCGATCAGGTGCGGTCCCTGGTGCACGATCTCCACCTGCGGGCCGAGCACCGCCAGCGCCCGCGCCGTGCTGACGCCCAGCACCCCACCACCGACGACCACGACCCGCTTGGCGTCCATCGCCTCCTCGGCCAGCCGCCCACAGTCGGCGAGGGTCCGCAGCGCGTGCACGCCGTCGCGCAGCCCCTGGGCCGGCCCGACACCGTCGGTGCGGCGCAGGCCGCGGATCGGCGGCAGCACCGGGTTGGCGCCCGTGGCCAGGACGAGCTCGTCGTAGGCCTCCGTGCTGCCGTCCGCGAGGGTCAGCAACCGCGCGCCCAGGTCGAGTCCGACGACCTCGGTGCCGACCCGCAGCTCGGCGCCACCGGTCGGCAGCGTGATCGCCTCGGCGTCGTAGCGGCCGGTCAGCACGTCGGCGAGCAGAACCCGGTTGTAGGGGGCTCGGGGCTCGGCCCCGTAGAGGGTGACCCGCGCGGTGCCGCCGAGCGCGGCGTACCGTTCGGCGAACCGGGCGGCGGCCATGCCCGCACCGACGACGGCGATGTGACGCTTGCTCATGGGAGCTCCACTCGGACGGCGCAGACCTTGAACTCGGGCATCTTCGAGGTCGGGTCGAGCGCCGGGTTGGTCAGTGTGTTGGCCCGGCCCGGACCCGCCCAGTGGAACGGCATGAAGAGCGTGTCCGGCCGGATCGCGTCGGTGATCCGCGCCGGGGTGACCACCCGGCCGCGCCGGGACACCACCGCCAGCGGCTCCCCGTCCGCGACCCCGAGCCGCGCCGCGAGCCGCGGGTGCAGCTCCACGAACGGCCCGGGCGCCGCCGCGTTCAGCTCCGCGACCCGGCGTGTCTGCGCGCCGCTCTGGTACTGCGCGAGCACCCGGCCGGTGGTCAGGTACAGCGGGTACTCCGCGTCCGGCTCCTCGGCGGCGGGACGGTGGCTGACGGGCGCGAATCGGGCTCGTCCGTCCGGGGTGGCGAAGGCGTCCAGGAAGAGGCGCGGCGTACCGGGGTGCGGCGTGCCGGCGTCAGGGGCGGCATCCTGCGCCGGGGCGGTGAGCGTGGCAGCGCCTGGCGTGGCAGCACCGGGCGAGGCGGCTTCCGCCGCGGCAGCCTCCGGCGCGGCCGCGCCCGGGGCCTCGGCCGGACAGGGCCAGAAGACGCCGTCCTCGGCGGCGATCCGCTCGTAGCTGATGCCCGAGTAGTCCGCCTGCCCGCCCGCCGAGGCCCGGCGCAGCTCGTCGAAGACCAGCTGCGGGTCGGCGTCGAAGCCGCCCTCGCCGCCCCGACCCGGGGCACCCAGCCGCTCGGCCAGCTCCTTCAGCACCCACAGGTCGCTGCGCACTCCGGCGGGCGCCTCGGCCGCCTGACGGCGCAGGATGACCCTGCCCTCGAGATTGGTCATGGTGCCGGTCTCCTCGGCCCACTGGGTGCTCGGCAGCACCACGTCCGCGAGCTGGGCGGTCTCGGACAGCACCAGGTCGGAGACGACGAGCAGTTCCAGCGCCCGCAGTCGTTCGGCGATCCGTCCGGCACCCGGCGCGGAGACGACCGGGTTGGAGCCCATCAGCAGCAGCGCGTGCACGCCGTCGGGCCCATCCGCACCGAGGCTGTCCAGCAGCTCGTAGGCGGAGCGGCCGCTGCGCGGCAGCGTCCCCGGGTCCACGCCCCAGACAGCGGCGACATGGGCGCGGGCCGCCGGGTCCTCGATCGAGCGGTAGCCGGGCAGCTGGTCGGCCTTCTGGCCGTGCTCCCGTCCGCCCTGCCCGTTGCCCTGGCCGGTGAGGCAGCCGTAGCCGGAGTACGGCCGGCCGGCCTTGCCCGAGGCGAGGCACAGGTTGATCCACGCGCCGACCGTGTCGGTGCCCTTGCTCTGCTGCTCCGGGCCGCGCGCCGTCAGCACCATGCCGGTACGGGCGCGGCCAAAGTGGTGCGCGGCCTCCCGCAGGCGGGCCACCGGAACACCGGTGATCTGCTCCACACGCTCGGGCCAGTGCGCCATCGCGGCGGCCCGTGCCGACTCGAAGCCGGTGGTGCGCTCGGCGACGAAGTCGGTGTCGACCATGCCGTCGGCGACCAGCAGGTGCAGCAGGCCCAGCGCCAGCGCCAGGTCCGTGCCCGGCAGCGGCTGCAGGTGCAGGTCGGCCTGCTCGGCGGTGCGGGTGCGGCGCGGGTCGACGACGATCAGCGTGCCGCCGTTCTCCCGCAGTTCGCGGAAGTACCGCAGTGCCGGCGGCATCGTCTCGGCGGGATTGGCACCGACCAGGATCAGGCAGTCGGTCTGCGGGATGTCAGCGAGCGGGAACGGCAGGCCGCGGTCGATCCCGAACGCGATCCGGCTCGCGGCCGCCGCCGAGGACATGCAGAACCTGCCGTTGTAGTCGATCGTGGCGGTGCGCAGCGCGATCCGCGCGAACTTGCCGAGCTGGTAGGCCTTCTCGTTGGTCAGCCCGCCGCCGCCGAAGACCCCGACCGCGTCCGGGCCGTGCGCGGTGCGGACGGCCGCCAGCCCGGACGCGACCCGGTCCAGCGCCTCGGTCCAGCTCGCGGCGCGCAGCTCGCCCCGCCCGCCCCGCCCGCCGTGCCCGCCGCCCCGCCCGTCGCGGACCAGCGGCGTGGTCAGCCGGGCACCCGGCGCCAGCAGCACGGCGGCGTTCTGCCCCTTGCCGCACAGCGCGCCGCGGTTGACGGGGAAGTCCTCCCGCCCGCGCACCTCCACCGGCACCGGCCCGACAGCGGTCGGCACGAGCCGCATCCCGCACTGCAACGAGCAGTACGGGCAGTGCGTCGCGGTCGCCGTCGCGGCTTCCGTCACGGTCGCCGCGGCGGCTTCCGTCGCGGTGCGGGTGGTCGTCGTCATGGATTCGACGATGTCCGGCGGGCGTTACACGCCCTTGTCCCGTGTGTTGCGCCCGAGGTACACCTCCCTCACGCCGCCCTGGGGACGGGGTGGGTCCGCGGACACCTGCCGTAACACGAGCAGGCGTTTCGTTGACGCGCACGTGATCGCCGAGCAACCTCCCGGTAACCGGCGGCGGTGAATCTGCGTCCATGGGCACCGCAGAGACCTCCACCTCCCCCGGGGACGCGCTCCTCCCGTTGACCGGGTTCACCGTCGGCGTCACCGCCGCGCGGCGGCGCGACGAACTCGTGGCGCTGCTCACCCGGCGCGGGGCGAGGGTCGTCGAGGCACCGACGCTGCGCATCCTCCCGCTGGAGGACGACCTCGCTCTGCGGCGCGCCACCGAGCTCTGCCTTCAGGCGCCCCTCGACTACGTGGTCGCGACCACCGGTGTCGGCTGGCGCGGCTGGATGAGCGCCGCGGACGGCTGGGGCCGGGGCGCGGAACTCGCCGAGGCCTGCCGCGGCGCCGTGGTGCTCACGCGCGGCCCCAAGGCCACCGGGGCGGTGCGCGCCAGCGGCCTGGACGAGACCTGGTCGCCCGGCAGCGAGGCCACCGACGAACTGCTCACCTGGCTGCTGGCCCGGCCCCTGGAGGGCCGCCGGGTCGCCGTGCAGGAGCACGGCATCCCGCTCACTGGCTTCGCCGCGGCGCTGCGCGAACGCGGGGCCGAGGTGATCTCGGTACCGGTCTACCGCTGGGCACCGCCGGAGGACCCCGCCCCGGTCCGCCGCCTGGTCGAGCAGACCGCCCGCCGCGAGCTGCACGCGCTGACCTTCACCAGCGCGCCCGCGATCACCGCATTCCTCGCCACCGCGATCGCCGACGGCCTCGACGGCCCGGTGCTGGAGGCGCTGCGCGGCGAGGTGCTCGCCGTCTGCGTCGGCCCGGTCTGCGCCCGTCCGCTCGTCGAGGCGGGCATCCCCGTCGTCTGGCCCGACCGCGGCCGGCTCGGCTCCCTGGTCCGCACCCTGACCGACGTACTCCCCGCACGCAGCCGCCAGACGCTGCGGGTGGCCGGACGGGAACTGGTGCTGCAGGGCAGCGCGCTGGTCGTCGACGGGGAGAGCTACTGGCTCTCCCCCAAGGGCGCGACACTGCTGCGGGCACTCGCGGAGAACCCCGGCTGGGTGCTCAGCCGCGCCGAACTGCTGCGCCGCGCCTGGGCCGACTCCGACGCCGACGAGCACGCCGTCGAAGCCGCCGTCGCACGGCTGCGGCAGTCGCTGGGCCGCCACAGCGACCTGGTCCGCACCGTGCCCAAGCGCGGCTACCGGCTGGCGGCCGGATGACGCCGCCCCGGGCGGCGACCTCCCGTCCCACCTTGCCCCTGCGCCCTGTCCTGCGCCCTGTCCTTCGCCCTGACCTGCGTCCCGCCTCGCCTTCCACCTCGCGCCCCGACCCGCGTCCCACCCTGCTGGCCGTCGCCCACGGAACACGGGAGGCCGACGGCATCGCGACGACCGAGGCGCTGGTGGCGCGGGTCCGGGCGCTCCGGCCGGAGCTGCGGGTGGAGCTCTGCTTCCTCGACCTGGTCTCCCCTTCCCTCCCCGAGGCCCTGGCCCGGTTGCGCGGCGAGGTGGTGCTCGTCCCGCTGCTGCTCGCCGCCGGCTACCACGTCCGTGTCGACATCCCCACCGCCCTGGCCGACGCCCCCCACCTGCGGGCCCACGTCGCCCACGCCCTGGGCCCCGACCCGCTGCTGGCCGAGGCGCTGGCGGACCGCCTGGCCGAGGCCGGTCCTGCGGGTACCGGGCGCGGAGCACACAGCGCGGTCGTGCTGGCCGCCGCGGGCTCGACCGACCCAGCCGCCAACGCCGACACCGTCGCGATGGCCGCACTGCTGCGGGAACGGCTCTCCGGCCCGCCCTCCCGGTTCTCTCCTGACCGGTGCTCTCCCGGGCGGCCCTTCCCCGAGGCCTCCTTTCCCGAGGCCTCTCCCAACGTCTGCCTCCCCAACGGCTTCTCCCCCGCCGCCGTCCCGGACGGCTCCCCGCCCGACGGGCCCTCTCTCGCCCACGTCCCCGTCGTCCCCGCGTACCTCTGCGCCGCCGGGCCGACGCCGGCCGAGGCCGTCGCCGCACTGCGCGCGGAGGGGCACGAACGGATCGCAGTCGCCTCGTACCTCCTCGCGCCGGGCTTCTTCGCGCGACGCGCGACCCAAGCGGGCGCCTGCCTCACCTCCGCCCCGCTCGGCCCACACAACACGCTCGCCCATCTCGTCACGCTCCGCTACGACGAAGCCCTCGCCGACCGGCGCAGAGGCCTGCCCGAGGGGCGTACGGGGGCACGCTCGGGGCGCATGCTCACGCCGGGGTAACCAGGGGCGCGCGAGCACGCCCCTATGGTGACCCTGTGTCACATCAAGGCGTCAGGGCCGAACCTTCGAGCCTAACTTCCTTGTCTTAGGCGGCGCTTGAAGGGGCATCACTGAGAGAAGCCCCGGAAGCCTGGCACCCGGAGGGAGCCGTCCGTGCCCGCAACAGCCATCCCCACCCCCCTGCACCCGCGTCGCCGCGCCACCGATGTCGTCATCGTCGGCGCAGGACTGGCCGGTCTGACCGCAGCTCGCAGACTGACCGCCTGCGGACTGTCCGTCACCGTCCTGGAGGCCGCCGATCACGTCGGCGGCCGCATGGCCGGGGAGGAGTGCGACGGCTTCCGACTCGACCACGGCACCCACCTGCTCAACACGGCCTACCCCGAACTCGCCGCCACCCTCGATCTCGGCGACCTCGAACTGCGGCCCCTCGGCCCCGACGTGCTGGTCCACACCGAAGGCCGCCGCCAGCGCGTCGGCACGCCCTCCCGGCTCCGTGTGGGCCGCCCCTGGGACAAGACCCGCCCCGGCGCCAACCTCGCCCGGCTCGCCGCGACCCCCGTCGACCGGCTGCTCTCCCGGCCCGAGACCACCACCGCCGAGGCGCTGACCCGACGCGGCCTGCCCGCCACCACCGTCGACGGCTACCTGCGCCCGCTGCTGACCGCTCTGCTGGGCGACCCCTTGCTGCGCACCAGCAGCCGCGTCGCCGACCTGGTGCTGCGCAGCTACGCCCGCGGTCGGCTCTGCCTGCCCGCCCAGGGCGTCGGCGCCGTACCGCTTGCGCTGGCCGCCCAACTGCCCGCCGGCACCGTCCGCGTCGACGTCCGCGCCACCGCCATCGCCGCCGACGGAGTCGAGACCGAGCAACACGGCCGCTTCGCCGGGCGCGCCGTCGTCGTCGCCACCGACGCGCGCTCCGCCACCGAACTGCTGCCCGGCCTGCACCAGCCCGAGCACCACCCGGTGACCACGTACTACCACGTCGCCGACACGAGCCCGCTGGCCGAACCGCTCCTGCTGCTCGACGCCACTCCCGGCGCGCTGGTCTCGCACACGCTGGTGCTCAGCGAGGTCGACCGCTCCTACGCCCCGCACGGCGCACTGGTCGCGTCCACCGTGCTCGGCCCCAGGGCCGCCGTACCCGCCGAACCCGCCGTCCGTGAGGCCCTGAACCGCCTCTACGACACCGAGACCGGCGGCTGGCACTTCCTGACCGCCCGCCACTTCGCCGAGGCCCTGCCCGCGATGCCGCCGCCGCACGTTTTCCGTCGCCCCGTCCGGGTACTGCACGGCCTGTACGTCTGCGGCGACCACCGCGACACCAGCTCCGTGCAGGGCGCGCTCGTCTCCGGCCGCCGCGCCGCGGACGCGGTGCTGCGTGACCTCGGCATCATCCGCCCCGCCACGCCCGCCGCCCTGGCGGCGTAACCGACCGCGACCGCAGCGGCCGGCCCACCCCACGCGGGCCGGGCCGCTCGGATCGCACCGCATCGCACTCGCCCAGATCACGCCCGCACACCCGCACGCGCACCCGGGCCGGGCCATGCCCGCTCGGATCGCGCCCGCTCAGATGACGCCCACTCAGATGACGCCCGCCGTCCGGGCCGCCTCCTCGAACGCCCGGACCGACGGGTTGCCCCGGTACGGAGCCAGCCTGCGGGCGAAATCCCGCAGGTACTCCACCGCGCGCAACGAGCGCATCTCGGTCACCCCGCGCAGCGCCTCCGTCGCCGCCGCGCAGGCCTCGTCGAGCTCACCCAGCCCCAGCCGCGAGGTCGCCAGCACCACCCGGCAGAAGACCCGGCTGCGCGCGTAGGTCTGCGGCCGCAGTCGGAGCGAACGTTCCGCGTGCTGCGCCGCGGGCCGCCACTGCTGCAGGTCGCGGTAGCAGTGCGCGAACTCGTCCGCCAGCTGTGCCTCGTCGAAGAACCGTGCCCAGCTGGGCAGTTCATCGCCGCCGTGGGACGCCTGCAGCGCCCGCTCCGCCCGCACCAGCGCCGCGGTGCAGGAGCGGGCGTCGCCGAGCAGCCCGTGTCCGCGCGCCTCCGCGGCGTGCATCAGCGCCTGCGCGGCGATCGGCGCCGTCGACCCAACGCCCTGCTGCGCCACCCTGGCCAGCTGCACCGCCTCCCGGCCGTGCCCCAGGTAGACCGCCTGCCGACTCATCGTGACCAGCACGTAGCCGCCGTACAGCCGGTCGTTCGCGGCCTGGGCGAGCCGCAGCGACTGCACGAAGTACCGTTGCGCCAACCCGTGCGCCCCGATGTCGTACGAGGTCCACCCCGCGAGCCGGGTCAGATCCGCGACCGCGCCGAACAGCGCCCGCCCGATCGCCTCGTTGTAGCGACCGCGCAGCATCGGCTCGGCCTCGCTCTCCAGGTACCGGATCAGCGCCTGGCGGGCGTGGCCGCCACCGTAGGCGTTATCCAGCGCCCGGAACAGGTCCCCGACCGCCCGCATCGCCGCCACGTCACCCCGGCTCACCCGCGGCACCCCACGCAACGCAGCCGCCTGCTCGCTTGCCGTACCCCCGCCGGGCGTCGTACCAGGCCCCGCCCCCGCCGACCCGGCAGCCCCCGCACCGTCACGGCGGTTCTGCGCCGGGATGCCGGTCCGGCCCAGATCCTGCGGCGTCTCCCGGGCCACCCGGTCGTCGGTGCGGCCGATCAGCCAGTCCCGGCTCGGCACCACCAGGCCCGCCGGCGTGAACGCGATCCGGCGCAACTCGCTGTGGGCGCCGGTGTCCTTGCGCCACATGCTGGCCACGATGTCCACGGCCTCAGCCGGGCTCTCCGCGAACTCCAGCCCCGCGTACACCGGGGCGCAGGCGTCCAGGCCCAGGTCCTGCGCCGTCAGGCGACGCCCGAGCCGTCGGGTGAACACCTCCGCGATCAGCGCCGGAGTGGCGCCGCGCGGCTGCTGGCCCCGGAGCCAGCGCGTCACCGAGGTCTTGTCGTACCGCAGGTCCAAGCCGTGCTCGCTGCCGAGTTGGTCCACCCTCCGGGCGAGCCCCGCATGCGAGAAACCGGCCTCCTCGATCAGCGCCGACAGCCGCTGGTTGTACTGGAGACGATCCGCGGCGGCTCCGGCCACACCGGCAGAACCGGCGGGGCCGGCAGGCGGTGACTCCGGTACGCGACGCGGGCGGCCGTCAAGCGGGATACGGTCGAGCGGAACGCGGTCGAGCGACGGACGATCGGTCACAGGCCGTTGGGGCATCTGGCACACACCTTCCGGGGGCACGCACCGCGGAACGCCGCGAGCTCCCTAGGGGAACGGCGTGAATGTAGCGAGCATTTGGCGCTTGCGGCCGGTTCCGGCCGGACAATCGTCCGAACGGGTGAAGCCCGTCCCTCCTGCCGGGGACGATGCGACGCGTGGGACGACGCACGGGGGCGACGACAGGTACGTGGGCAGTGGCGAGGCGATGGCAAGGCGCTGGGTGAAGCGCCAGGCGCACATCACCCCGGCTCTCACCAGCGCCGTCGCCAACGCGACCACCGGCACCCCCACCACCGGCGCCTCGCCGTCCCGAGGCTGGGGCCCGCCCTGGCTGTGGACCCCACAGATCCGCGCCGCTTAGTGGCGACGGCCCACATGGGAGGCCCCGCCGCCGCGGCCTAGCGTCTGCGGCCATGGAGAGCACCCACGCAAGCATGCTGGCCGGGCGGAAGGCCCTGGTCACCGGCGCGGCCAGCGGGATCGGCCGGGCCTGCGCGCAATCCCTCGCCGAGGCCGGCGCCGAGGTCTACGTCGTCGACCGGGCCGCAGAGGCGGCCAAGGAGGTCGCGGAACGGATCGGCGGCACGGCGCTCGTCGTCGACCTCTCGGACGCCGCGGCCGTGGACGCGCTCCCGGACGACGCCGACATCGTCGTCAACAACGCCGGACTGCAGCACGTCGCACCGATCCACGAGTTCCCGCCCGAGCGGTTCACCCTGATCCAGCGGGTCATGGTCGAGGCCCCCTTCCGGATCGTCCGGCGCACCCTGCCCCACATGTACGCGGGCGGCTGGGGACGGATCGTCAACATCTCCTCCGTGCACGGGCTGCGGGCCAGCGCCTACAAGTCCGCCTACGTGACAGCCAAGCACGCGCTCGAGGGACTGAGCAAGGTGATCGCCCTGGAGGGCGCCCCGCACGGCGTCACCAGCAACTGCGTCAACCCCGGCTACGTACGCACCCCGCTCGTCGAGGGGCAGATCGCGGACCAGGCCAAGGCACACGGCATCTCCGAAGCGGAGGTCGTCGACCGGATCATGCTCGACCGCACCGCCATCAAGCGGCTGATCGAACCCGAGGAGGTCGCCGCCGCGGTGCTCTGGCTCTGCGCCCCCGCGGCCGCTGGGATCACCGGCGCCTCCCTCCCCATGGACGGCGGCTGGACCGCCCGCTGACGCGCCACCACCCTGCCCCACCCCACCCACTCACGCCCTGTCCTGCCTCACCCTGTCATGTCTCGCCCTGTCCCCACGCAGCTCCACCCCCGTCCTGTCCTCCCTCACCTGGAAGGCCCCACCGTCGTGGCAACCGAAACAGCCCCCGAGCAGGCCGCACCTGCATCGAGCATTCCCAGAGGCCTGGCCAAGGTCGTCGGCGCCAGTCTCATCGGCACGACCATCGAGTGGTACGACTACTTTCTCTACGGCTCCGCCGCCGCCCTCGTCTTCGGCAAGGTCTTCTTCCCGACCGCGGACCCGCTCACCGGCACGCTCCTCTCCTTCCTCACCTACGCCATCGGCTTCGCCGCGCGGCCCATCGGTGCCCTCGTCTTCGGCCACTACGGCGACCGGATCGGCCGCAAGAAGCTGCTGGTGATCAGCCTGTTGATGATGGGCGTCGCCACCACCCTGATCGGTTGCGTCCCCGGCTACGCCACCCTCGGGATCACCGCGCCGATCCTGCTCACCACGCTGCGCGTGATCCAGGGCTTCGCCCTCGGCGGCGAGTGGGGCGGGGCGGTGCTGCTGGTCTCCGAGCACGGCGACGCCAGGCGCCGCGGCTTCTGGGCCTCCTGGCCGCAGGGCGGCGCGCCGCTCGGCAACCTGTTGGCGGTCGGCATCCTGTCGCTGATGACGACCATCCAGCCCGACGCCGCGTTCCTGGCCTGGGGCTGGCGCGTCCCCTTCCTGCTCTCGGCCCTGCTGGTCGGCATCGGCCTGTGGATCCGGCTCGGCGTCGACGAGTCCCCGCTGTTCAAGGAGGCCCGCCGCCGGGCCGAGGCGCGAGCCGCCGCAGGCGAGAAGGAGCAGCCGCCGCTCCTCGCGGTGCTCCGGCACCACTGGCGTGACGTCCTGGTCGCCATCGGCGCCCGGATGGCGGAGAACATCTGCTACTACGTGATCGTCACCTTCGTGCTCACCTACTGCGTGGAGCATCTGAAGCTCGAGAAGCAGACCGCGCTCAACGCGGTGCTGATCGGCTCGGCCATCCAGTTCTGCCTGATCCCGGCTTTCGGCGCGCTCTCCGACCGGGTCGGCCGCAAGCCGGTCTACCTTGTCGGCGCCGTCGGCACCGGCCTGTGGGCATGGGCCTTCTTCGCCCTGCTGGACACCAGGTCCTTCCCCGCCCTGACGCTCGCGGTGACCGTCGGTCTGGTCTTCCACAGCGCCATGTACGCCCCGCAGGCGGCGTTCTTCTCCGAGCTCTTCGGCACCCGGATGCGGTTCTCCGGCGCCTCCATCGGCGCCCAGTTCGCCTCGGTCGCGGCCGGCGCACCGGCACCGCTGATCGCCGTGGCGCTGCTGAAGAGCTACGGCACCTCGACGCCGATCTCGGTCTATGTGAGCTTGGCGGCCGTGGTGACGGTGGTGGCCCTGCTCTTCGCCCGCGAGACCCGCGGCAGCGAACTCACCGAGGCCGAGGCGACCGACGGGACCGATGTGGCGGTCACAGAGCCGGCGCCTGCGACCCCGTAGGACCCACCAGCGCCCGCTTGCCCACCCCGGCACCCGACCCCTGTCCGACCACCACCCACCGGCCATCGGACCGTGACAGCCCTGCCCACCCCTGCGACGATGGCCCGCACCATGCCCGATGAGATCGAGATCCACCCCGCCGAGCGGCTGCTACGCCTGCTCGCCGCGGGCGCCACCGCCGAGGAGCTGGGCGAGGCGGGGGCCACAGCCCCCGCCTCCGCCGTCCTGGCCCAGCGGGTGCACCGGACCCTGGCCCAGCACCGGCGCCGCGAGGCGCAACTGACGGCGCTCTTCGACACCGCCACCGACCTGGCCGCCTCCCGCGACCTGGACGCGGTGCTCCAGGCGATCGTGCGGCGGGCCCGGCTGCTGCTGAACACGGACCTCGCCTACCTCACCCTCCCCGACGAGGAGGCGGGCGACACGTACATGCGGGTCACCGACGGCTCCGTCTCCCCGCTATTCCAGACCCTGCGGCTGGAGCTGGGTGAAGGGCTGGGAGGCCTGGTCGCGCAGACCTCCCGCCCCTACGCCACTCCCGACTACCGCACCGACGCCCGGTTCCACCACACCCGCAACATCGACGCGGGTGTACTCGACGAAGGCCTGGTCGCCATCCTGGGAGTACCGCTGCTCCTGGGCAAGCAGGTCATCGGCGTGCTGTTCGCCGCTGACCGCAGCCCCCGGCCGTTCTCGCCGGACGAGGTGGCGCTGCTGTGCACCCTGGCCGCACACGCCGCCATCGCCATCGACACCGCCCGTGCCCTGGACGACACCCGGGCCGCCCTGGCTGACCTGGCGGCGGCCAACGAGGTGATCCGGGCGCACTCGACCGCGATGCAGCGCGCCGAGGAGGCCCACGACCGGCTCACCGACCTGGTGCTGCGCGGCGGCGAGGTCCCTGCGGTGGCCGAGGCCGTCTCCGCTCTTCTGGGCGGCGGCATCACCGTGCTGGACCCCCAGGGCCACCGGCTCGCCGGCGCGCCCGATCGCCTCGATGTCCAGCCGGGTGATCTCGACCCCACCGACCCCGCCGTTTCCGGCCCCCTCCGCCCGGAGCTCGACCGCCCGAGGTCCGGCCTCTCCGGGCTCGGCCTCTCTGGGCTCAGCCTCTCTGGGGCGGACCTCACTGGGCTCGATGTCGAGGCTCTGGTCGCCGAATCCCGGTCCAGCGGCCGGGCCGTGGACTCCGGCGGGCGGTGGGTCTGTGCGGTGCTGGCCGGCCAGGAGTTGCTCGGCAGCCTCGTGCTGACCGGGCGTCCGCTCCTGGGGGACCCCGACCGCCGGCTCTTCGAGCGGGCCAGTGTCGTCACGGCGCTGCTGCTCCTGCTGCGCCGCTCCGTCGCGGAGGCGGAGAACCGGGTCCGCGGCGAGTTGCTGACCGACCTGCTGGACAGCCCGCACCGCGACCCGGCCGGGCTGATCCAGCGCGGCCTGCGGCTCGGCGTCGACCTGCGCCGACCGCATGTCCTGCTCGCCGCCCGTGGCACCGGTCCGGCCGGTGCCGCCGCCTCGCGCGGCCGACTGGCGAACGCGGCGACACGGCTGCTCTTCGGCCGCGGGGGGATCAGCGCCGAGCACGGCGACGGGGTCGTGCTCGTGCTGCCGACCGGATCAACCGGCCTGTCCGGCACCACCGGACCGTCCGGCACCACCACCCCGGATACCGGCACCGCCGAGTCGCCCTCGACAGTGGCGGCTGGGGCCGCAAAGCAGCTCTCCCAGCTCACCGGCGCCCCCGTGACGGTGGGCGCTGCCGGCCCGGCAGGCGGTGTGGCCGAACTCGCGGCCGCCCATGCCGAGGCCCTACGGACCCTGCGGGCCCTGTGTGCCCTGGGCCGCGAGGGGGACGGAGCCTGCGCGGCCGATCTGGGCTTCGTCGGCGTCCTGCTCGGCGAGGGCCACGACGTGCGGGGCTTCGTCCGCGAGACGCTCGGCCCCCTGCTCGCCTATGACGCCCGGCGCGGCACCGAGCTGGTCCGCACCCTCGACGCCTATTTCGCCTGCGGCGGGAGCCTCACCCGGGCGAAGGACGAGCTGCACGTCCACGTGAACACCGTCGTCCAACGGTTGGACCGGGTAGAGGCGCTGCTCGGCCAGGACTGGAACCACCCCGAGCGGGCCCTGGAGCTCCAGCTGGCCCTGCGCCTGCACCTCTTGACGGGCTAGGGCCTGCGCGCCGCACGCTGTGCCTGCGCCGCTGCCTGAGCCCTGCCTGGCCCCCACCCGCGCCCCCTGCCTGTGCCCCTTGCCGCAGGGCGCAGTGCCCGGGCGCTGCGCCCGTGACCGGCGCCCTACGCGCCGAGCCCCCGAAGGATGAACCCGACCACGGCCTCGAACTCCTCGTTCACCCCGGGCCGGGACCACTCCTCCGCATACCCGGGATCGTGGTAGTGCGCCGTAGCCTGGAAAACCACGTGGCCGAGCGCCTCCGGATCGCCGGGGCCGAAGGAACCTTGTTCCTGCCCCTCGACGATCATTCCGGCGATCTGCGCCTCCAGGCCGCTCACGTGCTCGGCGATCAACTCGCTGTTCTCGTCCACCAGCACCTGGTAGGTGGCGAACAGCTCCGGATCGGCGAGGGCCTTCTCCTGCTTGGCGCGGAACAGGGCGGCCAGCCAGAGCCGCAACCGCTCCCGGGGCTCCTCCTGGCCGGTGGCGATCCCAGGCAAGGCGGCGTGTGCTCGGTCGAGCCACTGTCGGGTGACCGCGCCCCGCAGGGCGGCCTTGCTGGGAAAGTGGCGGTAGACCGTGCCGTGGCTGACCCCCAGCACACGGGCCACGTCGACGACGGTGGCCTTGGCCGGGCCGTACCTGCGAAGGACCTCCTCCGCTGCGGTGAGGATGTCCTCCGGGGTGAGTGCTGCCTCCGCCATCGCTACCGGTTCTTCCCGTTACTTCTCGCTGTCCAGGTGGGCCATCTGGGCAGCAACATACCGGTCACCGGCGGCGGCACCCTGCGGCACGGCCTCCTCGATCGCGGCCAGATCGGCCGGCTCCAGCACCAGACCGGCGGCGCCGAGTGCCTCGTCCCATCGCTCCCGACGACGTGCGCCGACCAACGGGACGATGTCCTCGCCCTGGGCCAGCACCCAGGCGATCGCCACCTGGGCGACGGAGGCGCCCTTGGCCTCGGCGACGGCCCGCAGGGCCTCGACCAGGCGCAGGTTCGCCTGGAGGTTCTCGCCCTGGAAGCGCGGGCTGATCCCGCGGAAGTCCCCCGCGGCAAGCTGCCGGTCCGCCTGCCAGTGCCCGCTGATCAGCCCGCGGGAGAGCACGCCGTAAGCCGTGATGCCGACCCCCAGCTCCCGGGCCGTGGGCAGGATCTCCTTCTCGATCCCGCGCGAGACGAGCGAGTACTCGATCTGCACGTCCGTGACCGGGTGCACGGCCTGCGCCCGGCGCAGCGACTCGGCACCCACCTCGGACAGGCCGAGGTGGCGGACATAGCCCGCCTTGACCATCTCGGCGATGGCGCCGACGGTCTCCTCGACCGGGACGTTCGGGTCGAGCCGGGCCGGACGGTAGACGTCCACGTAGTCCGTGCCGAGCCGGCGCAGCGTGTAGGCCAGCGCCGTCTTCACGGCGACGGGGCGGGCGTCGTACCCGATCCAGTTGCCCGCGTAGTCGCGCTGGGCGCCGAACTTGACGCTGATCGCGACCTCGCCGCGGGCCCGGCCGCTGCTGCGCAGGGCGTCCCGAATGAGCAGTTCGTTGTGGCCCATGCCGTAGAAGTCGCCGGTGTCGATGAGCGTGACGCCGGCGTCGAGCGCGGCGTGGAGGGTGGCCGTGGATTCGGCCTCGTCGGCCGGGCCGTAGAGGTCGGACATGCCCATCGCACCCAGACCGAGCTGGGAGACGACGAGCGGCGAGCTCGTGCTGCCAAGAGTGCGTTCGTTGAGTGCCATGCCTCGAGTATGCAAGATGGGATGACAGATTTCAATATCTGTCACTCGATCCGGGGAACCGGCAGCCTGGGCCCTTGGGAGCAGCCGGCCCGGCCGTACAGTTGCGAGAAGCAGGACGACAGAGAGCGAGAGATCCAGTGGCCACGGACACGGGCGGCGCGGCGGGCGACCCGACCGGCGACGCCGCGGGAGGCGAACTGCGGTTCGTGCACCTGGGCGTCGGCGAGCGCACCGTTCCCTACCAGGAGGCCCTCGACGAGCAGCTGCGGCTGCACGCGCTGCGGGTGGCGGACGAGATCCCGGACACGGTGCTGCTGCTGGAGCACCCGCCCGTCTACACCGCCGGCCGGCGGACCCGCCCCGAGGACCGCCCGCTCGACGGAACCCCCGTCGTCGAGGTGACCCGCGGCGGCGAGATCACCTGGCACGGCCCCGGCCAGCTGATCGGCTATCCGATCATCAAACTGGCCGAGCCGATGGACGTGGTCGCCTACGTCCGCCGGCTGGAGGAGGCCCTGATCCAGGCCTGCGCCGAGTTCGGCGTGGAGGGCAACCGTGTCGAGGGGCGCAGCGGTGTGTGGAAGCTGGGTGAGGCGATACCCGGCGCACAGGTGGACGAGTCCCAGGTGGTCAACATCGGTGCGCTCACGCTGCGCATGGGCGCGAAGCTCGGCCTCGACCCCCGGATGGCAGGCCCGGAGTACGCCCCCTCCAACGCCGGCCAGCGAGGCGGGGACCGGAAGCTCGCCGCCATCGGCGTGCGCGTCGCCCGGGGGGTGACCATGCACGGCTTCGCACTCAACTGCAATCCGGAACTGACCTGGTTCGACCGGATCGTCCCGTGCGGGATCCGCGACGCCGGCGTCGCCTCGCTCAGCTCCGAGCTCGGTCGCGACGTCACGGTCAGCGAAGCGTTGCCCGTGGTGCAACGCCACTTCACGGAGCTCTTCGCGCGCACCAGCGCCACCTGAGCCCCCCGCACCATCGCAACCGACCGACTGTCGCAACCATCGACTGTCGCAACCATCGAGTCGTCTGACCCACCCGACCGCAGGCGTACCCTAGGGACGCACAGAATTTCGAAGATAGGGAGCCGCACGTGTCCGCTGTCGCACCCGACGGCAGGAAGCTGCTGCGTCTGGAGGTCCGCAACAGCGAGACCCCGATCGAGCGCAAGCCCGAGTGGATCAAGACCAGGGCGAAGATGGGCCCCGAGTACACGGCGCTGCAGTCGCTCGTGAAGAGCGAGGGCCTGCACACCGTCTGCCAGGAAGCCGGCTGCCCGAACATCTTCGAGTGCTGGGAGGACCGCGAGGCCACCTTCCTCATCGGCGGTGACCAGTGCACTCGTCGCTGCGACTTCTGCCAGATCGACACCGGCAAGCCCGCCGAGTTCGACCGGGACGAGCCGCGCCGCGTAGCCGAGTCCGTGGTCACCATGGACCTGAACTACGCCACCATCACCGGCGTCGCCCGCGACGACCTGGAGGACGGCGGAGCGTGGCTCTACGCGGAGACGGTCCGCCAGATCCACGCCATGACCGGCGACCGTGCCGCCGGCCGCACCGGCGTCGAGCTGCTGATCCCGGACTTCAACGCGGTCCCCGAGCAGCTCGCCGAGGTCTTCTCCGCGCGCCCCGAGGTGCTGGCGCACAACCTGGAGACGGTTCCGCGCATCTTCAAGCGCATCCGCCCCGCGTTCCGCTACGAGCGCTCGCTCAAGGTCATCACCGAGGCCCGCGCGGCCGGGCTGGTCACCAAGTCGAACCTGATCCTCGGCATGGGCGAGACCCGCGAGGAGGTCAGCGAGGCCCTGCGCGACCTGCACGAGGCCGGCTGCGAGCTGATCACCATCACCCAGTACCTGCGTCCCTCGCCGCGGCACCACCCCGTGGAGCGCTGGGTCAAGCCGCAGGAGTTCGTGGAGCTCCAGGCCGAGGCCGAGGAGATCGGCTACGCCGGCGTCATGTCCGGCCCGCTGGTCCGCTCCTCCTACCGGGCCGGCCGTCTGTACCGCCAGGCGCTGGAGCGCCGCGGCGTCGCCGCGATCTGACCCCGCCGTCGTACGGGGCGGGAGGGGAACCGCACGAGCCCTGTGAAAGGTGAGCCTGTGATGTCAGTCGCACACCTTTCACGGGGGTTTGACCGAGTAGTCACGAGGCGGTAACACCAAGTGGTGAAGATGGCGTGGTAGTCCGAGGGGAGAAGGTCACCATGCAGCTCGCACAGAACGTCGCCTCCGCCCTGCGCCTGGCCGAGTCCATGCTGTTCGGCGGCGGCCAGCAGACCGCACGGCGCAACGCCTGGGACGCGGTCTGCGAGAACCGCCGCTACGCGCGCGACCGCCAGGAGACCGAGCGGGCACTGCTGCGCGCCGTCCGCTGACGCGCCGCGCCGCCACCGTTCGTCACCGCCCAGCACGACCCGTCACCACCTGGCGCATCACGACTGGGACACAGGCGGACTTCCACACCGACCAGGCTTGGGCAACCGCTGGTCCGGCCCCGTACCATGAACCACATGGCGAGGCAGGAAACCACCAACAGCTCTGGACGGCTCGCGCAGATCCGTCAGGCGTACACCATTACCAAGCGGGTCGACCCGAAGATCGGTCTGATCGTCGCCGGCGTCGGGCTCGGCACCTTTGCGGTGCTTCTCGCCATCGGTTTCGCGATCGGGCACCCGATCTACCTGGGCATCCTGGGCTTCGTGCTCGGCCTGCTCGCGGCGGTCGTGATCTTCGGCCGGCGCGCCGAGAAGGCCGCCTTCGGCCAGCTCGAGGGCCAGCCCGGCGCCGCGGCCGCGGTGCTCAACAACATCAAGCGCGGCTGGAACATCCAGCTCGTCGTCGCGGCGAACCGCAACCAGGACGCCGTCCACCGTGCGGTGGGCCGCCCCGGTGTGGTGCTGATCGGCGAGGGCAACGTCAACCGCCTCCGCCCGATGATCGCGGCCGAGAAGCGCAGGATGAGCCGCATCGTCGGCGACGCGCCGGTCATCGACATCGTCGTCGGCAACGACGAGGGCCAGGTGCCGCTGAACAAGCTCCAGGTCCACATGATGAAGCTACCGAAGGTCATCCCCGGCGCCCAGGCCACCCAGATCGCCGACCGGCTGCGTGCCATGGGCGACCTCATGGCCAACGCGCCGATCCCGAAGGGTCCGCTCCCCAAGGGCTCCCGGATGCCGAAGGGCGCCGGCAAGGCCCGCTGACCCGCCGACCACCACGCGGCGCAACAACCGCACAGACACCCGAGGCCCTTGATGCCCGGCCCGTGAGGGCCGGCCACCAAGGGCCTCGTCATGTCCAACGCTGCGCGGACCACGCCGGCGCGAGCCTCGCCGAATCGGTCGGGCTTCCGGACGGAACCGGTCCTGAATCCGGCCGGCCCCGGAGATTCGGCCGGACGCGAGTCCCGCCGGACCCGAGTCCCGCTGGATCCGGCTTCCGTCAGACCCGGACCTCGACGGTGGCGACGGCCTTGTCGTGCATCCCACGGCCGTCGCGGTCCCAGATCAGCGCCGGAACCACCAGCACCAGCAGGAAGGACCGCAGCGCCACCTGCCCGAAGCCGGCCCGGCCGCCGTTGAGCGAGACCACGCGCAGGCCGAGCAGCTTCTTGCCCGGCGTCGCCCCGGCGGTGGCCAGGGTCAGCACGCTCACCAGGAAGAAGAGCACGCTGATCCAGATGTTCACCTGCTCCAGGTGCCGCCCGGCGATCAGCGCGTAGGCGATCAGGTAGCAGAGCATCCAGTCGATGGC
The DNA here is from genome assembly GCF_041261265.1 of Streptacidiphilus sp. MAP12-33. Classification (NCBI taxonomy): domain Bacteria; kingdom Bacillati; phylum Actinomycetota; class Actinomycetes; order Kitasatosporales; family Streptomycetaceae; genus Streptacidiphilus; species Streptacidiphilus sp. MAP12-33. The sequence goes on along the minus strand of NZ_JBGCCA010000030.1, from coordinate 15,866 downwards.
CACGGCGGCCAGACGGCGCCCCGTGCCCGCGATCGAGCCGGGCCCCTCCTCGGGCAGCCCGAGGCGCTTGCCGCGGTAGCCGAAGTCCGCACCCATCTGCTCGGCGCCGGCCCGCGGGCCCTCTATCCAGCTTCCAATGGCCTTACGACTCTCATCCACGCCCACCACAGTAGCCGGGCCCCCGACCGCGACCGGAATCCACCCCTGCGTCGGGCTCGCACACCCGCTCCGAGCGCGCCAGACAGGTCTAAACCACTCACTCAAGGGTGAACACCGCTCACCGGCATGACAGGGCACGAACGCAGTAACGGGGCGGGTCGACCCGCCTGCGCCCGCCTCCGGTTAACATCGGCGAAACATATGGGTCACGGCCGAGAAACGGCCACTTCCTATCGTTTCGAGAACCGGTATCGCCGGACGGGACCGGCGGTCCGCACCCGCAATCCCGGCAGCCCGCCGGGGCCGAGGAGGATGGATGTTCAACAACGCCGACGAGGTGTCGCGCTACATCTCGGACAACGACGTCAAGTTCGTCGATGTCAGGTTCTGCGACCTGCCGGGCGTGATGCAGCACTTCACGGTGCCCGCCTCGGCATTCGACCCGGCCGAGATGCTGATGTTCGACGGCTCGTCGATCCGCGGCTTCCAGGCGATCCACGAGTCCGACATGGGTCTCATTCCGGACCTCAGCACCGCCCGTCTGGACCCGTTCCGCAAGGACGCCACCCTCAACGTCAACTTCTTCATCCACGACCCGATCACGGGCGAGCAGTACAGCCGCGACCCGCGCAACGTCGCCAAGAAGGCCGAGGCCTACCTCGCTTCCTCCGGCATCGCCGACACCGCCTACTTCGGCCCCGAGGCGGAGTTCTACGTCTTCGACGATGTCCGCTTCGAGACGAAGCAGAACAAGTCCTTCTACGAGATCGACTCCGAGGCGGGCGCCTGGAACACCGGTCGCGTCGAGGAGGGCGGCAACCGCGGCTACAAGGTCCGCTACAAGGGCGGCTACTTCCCGGCCCCGCCGGTCGACCACTTCGCTGACCTGCGCGCCGAGATGTCCCTGGAGCTGGCCGCGGCCGGCCTGCAGGTCGAGCGCCAGCACCACGAGGTCGGCACCGCCGGTCAGGCCGAGATCAACTACAAGTTCAACACGCTGCTGGCCGCCGCCGACGACCTGATGCTGTTCAAGTACATCATCAAGAACGTCGCCTGGCGGAACGGCAAGACTGCGACCTTCATGCCCAAGCCGATCTTCGGCGACAACGGCTCCGGTATGCACTGCCACCAGTCCCTGTGGACGGACGGCTCCCCGCTCTTCTACGACGAGCAGGGCTACGCGGGCCTGTCCGACACCGCCCGCTACTACATCGGCGGCCTGCTCAGGCACGCCCCGTCGCTGCTGGCCTTCACCAACCCGACGGTGAACTCCTACCACCGCCTGGTCCCCGGATTCGAGGCCCCGGTCAACCTGGTCTACTCGCAGCGCAACCGCTCCGCGGCGATCCGCATCCCGATCACGGGCGCCAACGCCAAGGCCAAGCGCATCGAGTTCCGCGCGCCGGACCCGTCCTCCAACCCGTACCTCGCCTTCTCGGCCATGCTGCTGGCCGGCCTGGACGGCATCAAGAACAAGATCGAGCCGCTCGAGCCGGTCGACAAGGACCTGTACGAGCTGGCCCCCGAGGAGCACGCCGCGGTCCCGCAGGTGCCCTCGACCCTTCCGGCCGTGCTCGACGCGCTCGAGTCCGACCACGAGTACCTGCTCGCGGGCGGCGTCTTCACCCAGGACCTGATCGAGACCTGGGTCGACTACAAGCGCACCAACGAGGTCGCCCCGATCGCCCTGCGGCCGCACCCGCACGAGTTCGAGCTCTACTTCGACCTGTAAGTCCTCTCGGCTCTCACTCCCGCTGGTGCAGGTCGGTCCACTCCGACCTGCACCAGCGCTGTTTTCGGACCGGGGCGGGCGGCAAGGCCCCGACGCACCGCGCCCCGCCATACCCTGCCGTGCCCTGCCCCGCCTCTGTAGCGGCGATCACCGGCTGCAGGCAGACTTGGGACATGCCCGAGCTGCCCGAGGTCGAGTCGCTCACCCAGTTCCTGGCCGAGCACCTGGTCGGCCGTACCGTCGACCGCGTCTTCCCGGTGTCGGTGGCCGCACTGAAGACCTACGACCCACCGCTCACGGAACTCGAAGGCCGTACCTTCGACGGAACGGCACGCCACGGCAAGTTCCTCGACCTGCGGTCCGGCGAACTGCATCTGGTGATCCACCTGGCCCGCGCCGGGTGGGTACGGTGGAGCGAATCCCTGTCCGCTGACCAGCCGCGCCCCGGCAAGGGGCCGCTGGCGCTCCGGGTCCGGCTCGCACCGGCAGCGGGCGTCGACTCCGGCACTCAGGGGTTCGATGTCACGGAGGCAGGGACGCAGAAGCACCTGGCGATCTACCTCGTCCGTGACCCTCAGGAGATCCCGGGTATCGCGCGGCTCGGCCCCGATCCATTGACGGGGGCTGTGACTCAGGAGTCCTTCGCCGCGCTGCTGGGGGGCGAACGCCGCCAGATCAAGGGCGTCCTGCGCGACCAGAGTGTGCTGGCGGGCATCGGCAACGCCTATTCCGACGAGATCCTGCACGCAGCGCGCCTCTCCCCGTTCAAGCTCGCCGCCAACCTGAGCGAGGAAGAGGTGGCGGGGCTCTATGCGGCCATGCACACCACCTTGGCCGAGGCGGTCGAGCGTGCGCGTGGGTTGCCGCTGCGGGAGCTGAAGGCGGAGAAGAAGAGCGGCCTGCGCGTCCACGGCCGAGCGGGGCAGCCGTGCCCGGTCTGCGGCGACACGATCCGGGAGGTCTCCTTCGCGGACTCCGCCCTGCAGTATTGCCCCACCTGCCAGACCGGCGGCAAGCCCCTGGCCGACCGCCGGCTGTCACGCCTGCTGAAGTAGCCCGAGGAGCGCGGCAAGGAGGCGCCCCGCCCCGGCGTCGGGTACTTCAGGAGGCGGCGTGGGCGCTGACGAACTCGTCGCCCAACACCTCGTGCGCGGCCTTGAGGTGGTCGATGTCGACCTCGCCGTGCTCGGCGGCGTGGCCGTCGAGGGCCTTCAGGATCCGGTCGACGGGCTCGTGGGTCCCGTCGAGCCGCTGCTCGGCGAAGACGGCGATGCCGAGCTTGAGGAACAGCCTGGCCGCGTGCCGGTGCGCGGCATGCTCACTGAGGAGCTCCTCCCCCGCGCCCACGCCGTGCTCGACGACCTCGACGGCCCGCTCGATGAAGCTCATCGCACTCCTTCGGTGACACCCGATTCCCTTACGTCACCGCGCCGGTGACGCTCCGCCGCGTACCCTATGGCAGCCGATGATCTTCGCGCAGCGGCTGGAAGGTCACGTTTTCGCAGCTCGGTGAGGTTGGCTCGAGCTCGCGACCGGTGGCCTACAGAGCACTCCATCGAGTGATGGTGGCACTACCCAACGTGACATAGAGTGTGCATGACCACACGGTGCGTGTACGTCCACGGAGCCTGCGGCCTGCTCGCCGGCTCGCGTGGTCGTGAGCCGATGGTCGATCGGGCGGGTCGGTCGCGAGAGGGGCACGTCGTCATGGGGGCAGGTACAGGCGGCTACCGCGTCGATGTGACAGCCCTGGAGTCCACGGTGCGGCAGCTGCGCGCAGTCGCCGACAGCCTGGACGCGCCGCGCGCCGCCGCGCGCTACGACACGGCCATCCCGGCCGGCAGCCTCGGCAGCGGCTTCGACGGCGCGTCGGCGCTGGCGGGCAAGCACGACGAGATGCGGGACTGGCTGGGGTCGATGATCGCCGAGCTACAGGGGTTCATCGAGCAGTACAGCGGGGAGGCGAAGTCGGCGGCGGAGGCGTACGCGGAGCAGGAACACCGCACCCGGCAGGACTTCTTCTCGGCGACGGCCGGGGCTTCGTGGGGCGGCGGCACGAGATGAGCGCCGGACACGGAGGCGCGTTCGACAGAGCCGGGCTCTCCGAACTGCGGGCGATGATCGCCGAGTCCGACCCAGGCACGCTCGACACCGTGGCGGCGCGTTGGGCCGCCGTCGACGTGGCCTTGCGCCAAGCCCAGGAGGACCTCCTCCACCACACCCGCGCAGCCACTGACCACTGGTCGGGCACGGCTGCGGACGCGTTCACCGCCCGGGCCCAACGCATCCACGCTTCGCTCGGCAACGGCGCGGATTTCGCCTCCCACGCCTCCTCCGGCGTCTCCTACGCCGCAGAAGCCCTGCGCGCCGCGCGCGAGACGATGCCGCCGGAGCCGGCATCCCTCGAGGGCGTCGTCTCTGTGGAACAGGCGGGAGCCGTCGGGACTACGGCGAGCGCGCTGCACGAGGAGCAACGGCAGCAGGCGGTCGCGGTGATGGAACTGCTGGAGGAGCGGTACGGGAAAGCGGCCCGGATGATCGGCACTCCTGGGATTGCGAGGGCTGATCTCGATTGCGGACAATTCTCCGAAACCACCATTCAAGCTTCGCGAGACCTGAGGCTTGCCTGTCGGCCCCCCGCGAACCCGACGGCCCAGTCCGTGCGATCTTCGACGGATCATGCGGGACGTGAAAATCGGGTCGGGCCGAAATCAAGTAGTGAGAGTCCCTCTTTGCCCAAGGCCGGCCAAATGCCATCTCCTCAGACTGGATTGGATTCCCTCGCCTGTCATCCAAGATCCACTTCGAGCGGCACGGTTCCAGAGAATGAGAATGAGCCGGTCACACAGAAACCACTCATCAGGTTCGCATCTAGAAGCGGGCTTCAGTCCGACCTCTCTGACGAGTTTTCAATTGGAAACCGGCGGGCCCGGCTGCTCCCAGGAGACACCGGCACTCTTCTCGGGATAGGGGAGACGAGACATCCGGCGTGGGGTCAAGCGCCCACAGCCGCCTCAGCTCAACGCCAATTGAGCGAAATGTCATCCTCTGACAGACGTAATTCCGTCGCGCAACCGTCCGATTTCAGACGATCTCGAAGAGATGGCCTTCAGCAGAGTGTCGAAAAGGTCGATCGCCACTCGCTCACGCCCGAATTTGGAGAGCGCCGAACCGAACGACCCGCCGCGACCGAGGCTCCAAATCCTTCGGGAGTAACAGACTCAGGCACACAAGGATGGATTCCTGGGCTCGCCACCGAAGGCGGGCGAATGCAGCGCATTCAACGAGGTCGCCATCGAACATCGTACCTGAAGGAGAACCCGGAAGACTGGCTCAGTGCCTGCGTGGCGAATCCACCAGTCGTCGACCGCTAGCCATGGGATCAAAATGCCCCCACCTTCTCTCAGGCTTCGCTATCTGTCCTTCCTCCTAACTGTCATCTTCCCCTGCGTCGCCACATTGTCTGCGCAAGCCGATCAGGCTCGAGACGCCGAATGGCCCTTGAAGGCCTTCCAAGCGGAGGGGCGGGTCTGGCGCCACTCAGACGGAATAAATGTCATCGTGGCAGTTATTGATAGTGGCGTCAGACGTACGCATGAGGACCTGGCCGGGCAAGTCCTCGACGGGGCAGACTTCACGCGTCGCCCCCTGTCCGCCGTAGCGGTTGATCACGATCACCATGGTCATGGCACAGGCATATCAAGCCTCATTGCGGGCCACGGGCATGGCCCCGATAGGTCAGAAGGGATCGAGGGCCTTGCGCCTAAGGCCGAGATCTTGCCGTTGGCCATCAGCACTACCTCCGACGCAATTAGCGAAGCCGCAGAGGCTATTGACTTCGCCATTAGTCGCCATGCCAGCGTCATTAACATGTCATTTGCATCATCAGCTGGAACGCCCGAATTGAAGACAGCCGTAGCCAACGCAATTTCCCATGACGTCGTAGTCGTCGCCAGCTCTGGAAACGATGGAGCGGCGGAGCTTGCATGGCCTGCGGCCTATCCCGGGGTGGTGTCTGTTGGGGCCGTGGATGCTGACGGGAAGGTCTGGGATCAGTCGAACTACGGGCCGGGGCTGACGCTGACGGCGCCCGGGGTGAACATTGTGGCGGCCGGCGCGAACAGTGACAGTGAGTATCGACTGTCCGACGGGACGAGTGACGCTGCTGCGTATGTGTCGGCCGAGGCCGCGCTCGTGCGAGCGGAGTATCCGAGGCTGACTGCTGGGCAGGTGGTGAATCGGATGATCAAGTCTGCCGTGAATCCCACCGGCAAAGTGCACGACGATCACTACGGGTACGGGATCATCCGCCCCGATGCCGCGCTCACGTTTGATATTCCGGCTGGGCCGCCCGGAGGGCCGTTGGGGCAGGTCGGGGCAGTCGGTGCTGGGTCGTCAGCGGTGGCAGCGGGTGGGGGTGGCCGGGTGGTGGCCAGTGGTGGGGTGAGGCGGGGCGATGAGGTTGGGGTGGCGGCGATGAGTGCCGCTGGCGGAGTGGCTGGGGTCGGGGTGGCCGGGTGGATGTGGTGGCGAAGGAGGAAGAAGGTGGGTTGAGCGCGGTTGCGGATCTTGCGGGGGTGGCGTGGCATGGAAACCTGGCGGTCGCGCCGGGCGGTGTGCGGGAGAGGAGCCGAGAGATGGGGGAGCGTGCTCCGTCCGGGCCCGTGAGGGTACGGGCCGGACGGCTGCTGATCCTGCTGCCCATCGGGCTCATCGTGCTCATCGCCGTGACGGACATCCTCGCGCCCGCCGACATCCACCTCGGGCCGCTCCTGGTCGTCGCCCCTGCCATCACCGCGTCCTTCGCCGGCCCGAGAACCACCGCGGCCATCGGCTGCCTGGCCGTCGCGACGCTCGTGAGCATAGGGATAGCCAGAGGCGTCATCACCACCGAGAACCTCGAGGTGCAGATCGCCTCTCTCATCGCCATCGGCGCGTTCATCGTCGTCTTCGTCCGACTGCAGGAACGGCGCAGCCTCGAACTCCAACGCGCCCGGACCGTCTCGGAGGCGACCCAGCGCGTGCTGTTGCGCCCGCTCCCGACCCGGGCGGGCCCGCTGCGGATCGCGTCGGAGTACCACGCCGCCACCGTCGGCGCACGAATCGGCGGGGACCTGTACGCTGCCGCCCGCACACAGCACGGGACCCGGCTGGTGATCGGTGACGTGCGCGGAAAGGGCCTGGAGACCCTCGGAGACGCCGCCCTGCTTCTGGGCGCGTTCCACGCCGCCGCGCACCGTCAGTCGCCGCTGCCGGAGCTGGCCGCGTCTCTGGAGGACAGCGTCAGTTGGGGCCTGGCCGAGGTAGCCGCGAGCGACGAGGCCGCCGGGGTGGACATCGGGGAGCGGTTCGTGACCGCAGCGATCGTGGACATCCTCGACGACGGTCCGCAGCTCCAGCTGATCAACTGCGGGCATCCGCCTCCCCTGTTGCTGCACGAAGGACGGGCGGTTCTGCTCGAGGGAGCGCAGCAGTGTCCGCCGCTGGGCCTGGGGCTCGGGCTCGACGTCACGGACTACGCCGTCGCCGACTTCCTGTTCGCACCCGGGGACCTCCTCCTGCTCTACACCGACGGACTGATCGAGGCCCGAGACGGGGACGGCCGGTTCTATCCCCTGCAGGAACGGGTCGAGGCCTTGGCCGGCGACCACGTGGCACCCGCCGAGCTGCTGCGCCGTCTCACGGACGATCTCCAACAGCATCTCGGGGGGCCCGTGCAGGACGACACCGCGATGATCGCGGTTACCCGGTGTGACTGAGCGCTTCAGTTAGCGAGACTGAGCGTGATGGTTGGCGGGGCGGTGCAGCTGGCCAAGGAGAACCGGTGAGCCATGGCCTCAGCGCTGCAGGCCCTTTAGCCGAATCGGTGGTAGACGACGTCAGCGAGATCCGCGCGGTCGAAGGCAGAGACGTTGGTGAGGTGGCTGTCGAACGGGCCCACCTTCGACACTGAGCGACCACGTCGGAAAACGATCTGAAGACCGTGCTCGGGCTCCCAAGCGCACTCGCACTCCACGGAGACGTACACCTGCCGGTCGCCGTGGGTGTCCTCGCGCTGGACCGTCACCTCGCTTCCGGGCCGGACATACGACCACACGTCGTCCGGGCCAGCGATGGACACGAGGTCCTCATCGCCGCCCACCTCTGCCTTCACATCCAGGTAGTACTGGAAGACCGGCACCGACGCAGACCTTAGAGCCGACTCGTCAAGCCCCAGAAACGCACTGATGGCCATCTCGAAGTCGACCTTCGCATCGTCATCGTCATAGCCGGCGACGACGAACCGGCAGAGGGCTTCTCCGAAGACGGGAACGGGAAGCGACAGACTCACGTAGTCGCCGAAGTCAGCATCGACGGTCACGGGGCCCAGGCCGGGGATCTCCATGCGCGCACTCTACGGCCTCCATCGAGAGCCCCAGACAGCACGGGCACGCCACGACCCCAAGGGGTCAATTCTGCGAGAGCGTCGACAGCATCATCGCCAAGTGAAGCACCGGCCCGACGACGTCGGCGGTGGGATTCGTCCGGCGTGTCCGAGGAGGCGGGGTGTGCGGTTTCGCGATCTTCACGTCACGGCGGCCGTGGGAGTCGGGCAGGATTCGCGCATGGATTTTCGGATCGAGTGGCCTGCGCCGATGGACGAGTACGACTGGGCGGTTCAGGAGGCCAAGGGCTGGCTGGACGTGACCGTCGAGTGGGACGGAGGCAGGCAAGTCGTCGAGGTCTACGACCCCGTTCGACTTGCCCAATCCGTGACCAGTGAATTGGCCCGGCTCGGGCGCTTCACGGCCAGGCGCCTGCTGGTGGTCCCGAGCGTTACGCGCGAGAACATCGAATCTGCCATTTCCGCGATCGTGGACGAGCACTTCTTCGATCACGGGTAGCACTGCACAGTGCTGCCCCGGGCCACTCGAAGGAATCAGGATAGTGCCGTTTCAGGGTGCTTTGATGGTGTTCGAGAGAAGCTGTCCTGGGGGCGCGCAGCTGGTGCTCTTCTGGCGTCATGGTTCCTGGCGCCGTCGATGCGGCCTCGGCTGGGCTGCCGGTGTGGTCACACTGCTGCGAGTTGGATGACTTGCTCCGGCCCTACTCCATCGCCCCGGGCGCCGCTGGCCTGCTGGAGCAGGGCACTGGCTGGTCCCGTCAGTGGACGGCCACGTGGAAAGCGGGGACGGCGGACGTCGTCTGTCCGGTGCGGGAGTTGGCCGGGTTCCCGTCGTTGGCGACTCGACCGGTTCGAGGATTCTCGTGGCGGACGGGTCAGCGGCACCGTCCGGGGTTGAAGTATCTGGTTTCGACCGGGCGGATGCACGGCTTCGAGAGCCTGGAGGAACGGCGTCTGCTGATGGTGCTGGACTTCGTCACCGGTGGCGTGACCGAGGTCCTGGCTCAGCCGTTCCGGTTGGACTTCACCTGGCGGGATGGGACAGGGCGGCACATCCCTGACTTCTTGGCTCTGGTCGCCGGAGGCGTTCTGCTGCTCGACGTGCGTCCCGCTCATCTGATCAAGGAAGACGACGCGGTGAAGTTCGCCGCCACGGCTCAGGCTGCCGCGGCCGTCGGCTGGCGTTACGTGGTGGTCAGCGGATGGCGGCGGCAGGTAGTCACGGTGATCGACGCGCTGTCGGCACGAAGGCGTCCTCTCTCGGACCCGCTGGCCTTGCAGGCGCTCATGTCCGACCTGGTGGCCGAGCGTCCGCGTCTCCTGGTGGAGCTGGTGGACGAGGCTCCGTTTCCGGCAGTCGCCCGCGTTCACCTGCTGCACCTGCTTTGGCACCGCCGGCTGGCGGTGGATCTGACGCAGCCGCTCGGGGACGGCTCGTGGATCTACCCGGTGGGGAGTGGGTGATGGCGGCCGGGCGGCAGCAGCCGCGGCTGGAGGACCTGGACGAGCACGATCTGGAGCGGGCACGGGTGCGGATGGCGCATCTGCTGGAGGCCGAGACCGGCTACCGCAGCGGCAGCCCCCACTGGGCCCGACCGGGAGAGCCGAAGCCTGAGTACGACCCGGCCCGCACCACGCTGACCAGCCGCCGGCAGGCGAAGGTGGCCGAGCTGCGGGCCCTGAACACGCAGGACGCGAAACTGCTCGGGCTGGAGCGAATCAGCGAGCGAACTCTGGAGCGCATGAGTGCCGAGTTCGAGGATCACGGCCTCACAGGGCTTGCGGACGGCCGGTGGGCACCGCCGCTGCGCGGACACCGCTCGATCACGGACGAGGTCGCGGAGGCGATCCGCGCGGTCCACGCCGAGTCACTGCACCGTTCGAGGCTGAGCATGAAGACCAAGGAGCGGATGATCCACCAGTACGTCGGCGAGAAGTGGGGACAGCCGGCCCGGGAAGCGATCCCGCACTACACCACCTTGGCGAAGGTCTGGAAGGAGTGGTTCGGCCCGGGCGGAGCCCGGCAGCGCTATGCGCGCTCGGCCGCCGCGGTGGAGACGGGGAGGTCGAAGGTGGTGCTCTCCCGACCGGGCCAGGTGGTGGCGGTGGACACGACCCCGCTGCCGGTCAAGGTCCTCGACGACGTCTTCGGCGTCCCGATCAGCGTCGATCTGACCTTGGCGTTGGACGCTTACACGCACTCCGTGGTCGCGTTCCGGCTCACCCCGGGGTCCGATTCCTCGGTGGAGGTGGCGATGCTGCTGCGTGACGTGCTCTTGCCGCTGCCGATGCGACCGGGCTGGGGGCCCGAGATGGAGTGGCCCTACCCAGGTGTCCCGGCTTCGCTGGTCGCCCAGTTCGCCGGGCACCCGGTGGCCGGCCGCCCGTTCTTCGCACCGGAGACAGTGACCAGCGACCACGGCAGCGTCTACAAGAACCACCACATGGTTCAGGTCGCGCGGTCGCTCGGCGTCGATCTGCTGCCCGCCCGCATGATGCGTCCGAGCGACAAGGCTGCCTGCGAGCGCGCGTTCGGCGGGATCAACTCGATGCTGCTGCAGATGCTGTTGGGCTATCAGGGTGTCGACGTCGCCGACCGCGGGATCGCCCCGGAGGATGACGCGGTCTGGACCCTGGAGCAGATGGAACACCTGCTCGCCACGTGGATCGTGAAGGTGTGGCAGAACCGCAGGTTGGACCAGTACGCGCCGGCCTGGGATCCGGGCGGCGGGCACAGCCCGAACACGCTGTTCGCCGCCGCGGCTGCCCGAGACGGGATCAGCACGGAGATTCCCCGGCCGAGCCTCTACTACGAGCTGCTGCCGCCGCACTTCGTGCAGATCCAGGGCAACCGCGGAGTCAAGGTCGGCGGATTTTGGTATGACGGGCCGGCACTGGCCCCCTACCGGGGACGTCCCTCAGCCAGGAGCGGGAGACACCGCGGCAAATGGGTCGTGGTCCGCGATCCCCGGGACTGCCGTCAGGTCTACTTCGAGGACCCCGCGGACGGAAGCTGGCATGCCCTGCTCTGGACAGGCATCCCAGGTGGCATCGACGTCCCGGCCTTCTCGGACGCACGGGTGCGCGAGGTGCTGCGCGAGGCCGCCCGAGCCGGGCTGAAACCCCTGGCCGACCGCGAACTGCTGCCCGCCCTGCTCGACCTGGTCGGCGCGCGCACGAAACCCTCCGACTGGCCCACCCAGATGACCCGCGCTCAGAAGATCGAGCGGGCACGCGAACTGGCCAGGGCCCGGTCCGCAGCCGTCGACCGCCCAGTGGGCCTCGCGGAACCACGAACGCTCCCTCCGGCCGCCGACGTCCGGGAACTGGCCCAGCGCCACCAAGAGGCCGTCGATGCCGAACGTCAGCAGCGACGCGAGCAGGCCGTCGCCAAGGCCCCCGCGGCCCCGCCCCTGCTCGGGGAGACCGCAAGAAGGAGGAGCCTGTTCCTCCTGCCCGGCGGCGACCTGGAGCAGGAGGCGACGCAGTGACGGCGGGGGAAGAGTTCCCGTTCCTACTGCCCAGCTCAGTGGCGGACCGGGAGACTGCGGACGGCTGGCGGCTCTGGCGCGAGACCCGGCAGTCCTTCGTCCCGGCGCCCAGGATAGACCTGGCCGCGTTCAGGAAGCTCAGCCCGCGGCAGAGGGACCGCTACGAGCACCACCGGGAGGTGACCCACTGCAACCTTCCATTGCTGGAGACGCCCATGAGTGAGGCGGTCGCGCGGGTGATGCGGTCCCGGCTGCGGCAGGGAGCGCTCAAGCACAAGCCCACGACCCGCCCCGGCCTGATGATCAACGGTGGTGGCTACCAGGGCAAGACCGAGACCGCCTGCGAGGTCGCCGCCGCGTTCGAGGACGCCTGGCTCAAGCTGCACCAGGCCAACCCGCAGGCCATGGACGGCACCCGGGACCTGCACGCCCCGGTCGTCTACGTCCAGACCCCGGTGACCGCGAAGCCGAAGAGCACCTGCAAGGCGGTGCTGGACTTCTTCGGCGCCGACCACAAATACCTCGACCTGCCCGGACTGGTCCGCACCCTCCGGGCCTCGCTGCACGCGCACGGCACGAAGGTGCTGCTTCTGGACGACATCACCCGGCTGAAGATGCACCGCGCGGACGACCAGGACGTGCTCGACCTCATCCGCGCGCTGATGAGCATGCAGGTCACCCTCGTGCTGATCGGAGTCGACATCCCCGCGTCAGGGCTGCTGGGTGAGGCGCGATCCGCGCACCGGCCAGATCCTGATGCAGCCACCAGGCGCCTCGACTCCCTGGGGCGGCGACGGCAACCGGGCTGCCACCCAGACCGCCCGCCGCTTCGACCTGGTCCACCTCGACCCGTTCCGCTACGACACGCCGGAACAGATCAACGCCTGGATCACGCACCTGACCGGCATCGAGAACTCGCTGCGGCTCTTCCACGCCAAGCCTGGGATGCTCACCGACGGGGCGATGCCCGAATACCTGTTCCGGCGAACGGAAGGCGTGGTCGGCCTCCTGGAGCGACTCATCGAGGACGGCTGCGAGCGGGCCATCGACACCGGCGCCGAGTGCCTGACCGACGGCCTGCTGGACGGCATCGACATCGACCTGGGCCAGGCCGCCGGCCGCGACCCGAATGCAGGCGAACTCCCGTCCGTCCCGCCGAAGCCGAAGGCCCGGCCGGCCCGGCGGCCACGCAACACCGTCTTCGACGACCACGGCCCCGCCGACGAGACCAAGGCCCACACGGCATGAGGCGGCAGGCCGCCCATGTCTTCCCTCGCGCTCTCCGGCCCTTGCCCGGCGAGACCCTGGCCGGACTCCTGCTGCGGATGTCCTACCGGCACGAGCAGCCGCCCCAGCACATCGCCCGACTCAGCGGGCTGCTCAACCCTGCCCAGGCGACTCCGACGCTGTCGGCCGCGCTCCTCCTCGGACTCGGACCGGACCGATGCACTGCCCTGGCTCGCAGTTGGCACCTGGAACCGCAGGAAGCGCAGGCGCTCACACTCCGCACGGTCTTCCCGAACTACGCGCCCTTGCACACGCCCTACCACGGCGCCGCGCGCAACATCACGGCGATCATCAACGACGGCTGGGTCCTGGCCCGGACCAGCCGCTACTGCCCCGCATGCCTCGCAGCAGACGGCAGCGCTGTTGAGAACGAGTACGGCGGAGCCTGGCAGAACCATTGGCGTCTGCCCATCGCCTTCGCCTGCCTCCGGCACGACCGCATGCTGGAAACCGTCTGCCCAGCCTGCGGCAACCTCGCCCACTCCCCGGGCCGGAACCCCGATCTGGGCCACTGGCTCCCCGGCCGGCTGGTCCCCAACCCCGGTGTCCATCTCCACCCAGCACAATGCCGGACACACACAGGCGCAATTGACCGTCGACCTCACCCCTGCGGAGCACGACTCGACATGCAAGGCACGACCGGGACGCGGCCGCCTGCAGACATCATCGCGCTCCAAGAGCGCCTACTGGCCCATGCGCGGGGCCACTCAGCCGACCAGCTGCGGTCCGTCGAGAGCCCCGCAACCATGGACGAATACCTCACTGACCTGCGCCTGTTGATGCTCCTGACCGCAGCAACCTGGCCCCGGGTCGCACCCCTGATCCCCGACTTCACGCATTTCGACGCCGTTACCGAGCACTTCGAGCAGCAACTCGCCATCCTGACCCTGCGGGACGATCCGGACAACGCACGCAAGTGGACGAGATTCGGCATCGGCCTGCCCACCGACGTCCCCGCTTGCGCCGCCCTGTTCGTGCTCGCGGACTCGATCACCACCGGCGGCTGGACCGGCACCATCGTCGAACAACTGCTGACCCGAACGCTTCCCCCGACGGCCAGACCCCGCCTTGCCGCGCTTGAACCGTTCTGCTCGCCCGGCATGCGCGACGTCCTCGCCCGACACCCCCAGCTCATCATGCACAGTCGCCCAGGATCGCGTTCCGCCTACCCCCAGAAGCTGACCCACGAGGGCCTCTACGAGCCGCGGCACATCCCGCAGAGGCTCCCTGAAGCCTGGACGGCCCATCTGACAGGCTTGGATCTCGACGGACTGTCCCCGCTCTTGATCCACCGCGACGCGGCCATCCGGCTGGTCCAGATGACCGACGACACCCCCTACACCCGGGCAGGCCGCTACCTCGGTCTGAGCTACCCCAGAGCAGCGAACACCCAAGGGAACATCACCCGCTGGCTCCGCCGCACAGGCCAGGAGGCCGCCTACATCCAGGCTCTTGCCCGGATCGCCAAGCAGGTCGCAGCGCAGAAGGTCGACTACGGCCTCCGGCGGGAGTTCCTCCAGGGCTGGACGATCCCTCCAGCCGAGTGGGACGCGATCGTTTCCAAGGTCCAGCAGCGACAGGCCGAGCCCCAACGGTGCAGCACCCAATGGGACGGCAGCAAGCAACTCGGCGCCTCGCTCTACGCCTGGGCCCGCCTCACGAGCAGCGAATGCCGCCTACATCCCGTCCTGCAGACCCCAGGCACTCCCACCTACAAGATCAGGCCTCTCCAGCACGCCTGGACGCTCTCTCACGCCCACCGCAACAGCCCCAGGGCACCCGCCCTCCTCTGGCGCGAGCTCAAGCGCGCAGTCGACGCCTACACGGACCGAGTCGCCAAACAGATCGACACTGAGCACGCCGCTCGCCAACTCAAGCGCTCACTCGCCAACTGAAGCGCTCAGTCACACCCGGGCCAGTGAGCCGAGAGAGTGAAGGAAAGTCGTGTTTCGCTCAGATGTTCGATTGACGCGGTAGGCTCGATCCATGGCCCTCTCCACTTCGCTCCAGGCCTCCCTCTTCGACGAGGTCGAGGAGACGCGCCTCAGGCCGCTGCACCAGCACGCACCGGAACGGATCAACCTCGGCGCCGGTGCGTGGATCGATCTGCTGCCCGGATGGCTCACCGGAGCCGACGCCCTGTTCGAACGCCTGGCAGCGCAGGTCCCCTGGCACGCCGAACGCCGCAAGATGTACGACCGAGTGGTCGACGTGCCCAGGCTCCTCGCCTTCTACGACGAGGAGGACCACCTGCCCGACCCCCTGCTCGCCGAAGCGAGAGAGACGCTGAGCGTCCACTACGCCGACGAGCTCGGTGAGCAATTCGCCACCCTCGGCCTCTGCTTCTACCGCGACGGCCGCGACAGCGTCGCCTGGCATGGGGACACCATCGGCCGGGGACTCAGCGAGGACACGATGGTCGCGATCCTCTCCGTCGGGGAGCCCCGTGCGCTGCTGCTGCGGCCGCGCCCGGAGGCCGGGATGTCCGGCACGACAGTGCGGCAGCAACTGGGCCACGGTGATCTGATCGTCATGGGCGGGTCGTGCCAGCGGACCTGGGAGCACGCGATCCCGAAGACCGCACGTCCGGTCGGGCCGCGGATCAGCATCCAGTTCCGGCCGCGGGGAGTGCGGTAGGCCTGCGGCAGGCCCGAGGTCGGGTCATGGGCGTGCCGGTGGGCCGCTCCGGGGGTGGGGCGGCTCAGGGTTGGTGGGGTTCAGGGTTGGTGGGGTTGGGTTCAGGGTTGGTGGGGATGGCGGGTGTTGGGTGGCAGGGGTGCGTCCGGTGGCGGGATCGCGTGCGGGCGTCCAT
>NZ_JBGCCA010000029.1:0-127180 GCF_041261265.1 Streptacidiphilus sp. MAP12-33 | reverse complement strand
GGCGCGGCCCTGTATTCGCCCCGGCCTTCGGCCCCGAGCTGTTGCCCATTGCCTCGCCGCCGCGCGCCCCGCCGCTGCGGCCTTCGGCCGGGAGGCGTCCGGGCGCGGCCAGGTACCCGCCCCGGGCCTGGGCCCCAAGCTGTTGCCCGCCGCCCCGCCCCTGCCGTCGCGGGGGCCTTCGGCTGGGAGGGGTTCGGGCGCGGCCCTGTACTCGCCCTGGCCTTCGGCCCCGAGTTGTTGCCCATTGCCCCGCCGCCGCGGCCTTCGGCCAGGAGGCGTCGGGGCGCGCCGGCGGGTGACACATGCATGGCTGCGCCCAGCGCGCCCACAGGGGAGGCCGGGTGCTCGTTCGGGGTTACGCCCCGAGCTGGGGCAGCGACGCCACCGCCTTGCGCATGCCCGAGAGCCAGGCGTCGCGGTCCGCGGTGCGGTGCTGCTCGTAGGTGGCGACCTCCTCGTGGGGGAGGATCAGGAAACGCTCGTCCGCCAGCCCGCGGACGACGGACTCGGCCACGTCCTCCGGCTCGATCAGCGGGCCGAAGGCCGTCAGGACCGCCCGCACGTCGTCGCGCTCGGTCATGGCGCTGCGGACCCCCTGCGGGCAGAGCGCGCTGACGCGGATGCCCTGGGCGCCGTAGGTGACCGCGAGCCACTCGGCGAAGGCGACCGCCGCGTGCTTGGTCGCTGTGTACGCCGCGTCGCCCGGCATCTGCAGCAGGCCCGCTGCGCTCGCGGTGTTCAGCAGGTAGCCGTTGCCGCGCTTGAGCATGCCGGGCAGCACGGCGCGGGCGGCGTAGACGTGGGCCATTACGTTGATGTCCCAGTTGGCCTGCCAGAGCTCGTTCGGCGCCGCTATGCCCGCGCCGCTGCCGATGCCGGCGTTGCTGCAGAACAGGTCGACCGGGCCGAGGTGCTTCTCCGCGGTGTCGACCAGGGCCCGCACGTCGCTCTCGCGGGAGACGTCGCTGGCCACGCCGACGGTGTGGCAGCCCGCGCGGTCCAGCTCCTGGGCCAGGTCCTCGACCTTGCCGCCGTCGAGATCGGCGAGCAGCAGGCCGCGCGCGCCCTCCGCGGCGAACCGCCGCGCCAGCGCGGCGCCGATGCCGCCGGCCGCGCCCGTGATGACGACGACAGCGCCCTTCAGCTCCATGCCCCGAACCCCTTTTCTCAGCGCCTCGTCGCGCGTCACGTCCCGGACCCCGCACGGACCCGATCGCTGCGGGCGATCGTAAGCTCACTACCCGTGGGTTCGACAGTGTGTCTCTGCCCACCTTGCCGACGGGTTAACGTCGGGACGTGCAACCGTCTCTCCCGCCCCAGCTCTTCTCCCACCAGTTCGCAGCGAATCCTTACCCGGCCTACGCGTGGCTGCGTGAGCACGCGCCGGTGCACTGGACGACGTTGCCGAGCGGTGTCGACGCCTGGCTGGTGACCCGGTACCCGGACGCGCGGCAGGCGCTGGCCGACACCCGGCTGAGCAAGAACCCGGCCAAGCACAGCCTGCAGGCGCACCGCAGCGGACGGGTCGGCATCCCGGGGGAGCGCAGCGCGGACCTGATGACGCACCTGCTCAACATCGACCCGCCGGACCACACCCGGCTGCGCCGCCTGGTCTCCAAGGCGTTCACACCGCGCCGGGCGGCGGAGTTCGAGCCGCGTGTGCGGGAGATCACGGACCGGTTGATCGACGGCTTCGCGGAGCGCGGCTCGGCCGACCTGATCCACGAGTTCGCCTTCCCGCTGCCCATCTACGCGATCTGCGACCTGCTGGGCGTGCCGCCCGAGGACCAGGACGACTTCCGCGACTGGGCGGGGATGATGATCCATCACGGCCAGTCCCCGCGCGGCGGGGTCGGGCGGGCGGTCAAGAAGATGCGTGGCTACCTGGCCGAGCTGATCCACCGCAAGCGGGCGGACCTCGGCGAGGACCTGATCTCGGGTCTGATCCGGGCCAGCGACCACGGCGAGCACCTGACCGAGAACGAGGCCGCGGCGATGGCCTTCATCCTGCTCTTCGCCGGCTTCGAGACCACCGTGAACCTGATCGGCAACGGCCTGTTCGCCCTGCTCACCCACCCCGAGCAGCGGGCGGCCCTGCAGGCCTCGCTGGACCGCGGCGAGAGTGCGCCGCTGGAGGCGGCGGTGGAGGAGTTGCTGCGTTACGACGGGCCCGTCGAGATCGCGACCTGGCGCTTCGCCACCGAGCCTTTGACGCTGGGCGGTCAGGACATCGCGCCGGGCGACCCGGTGCTGGTGGTTCTCGCCGCCGCCGACCGCGACCCCGCCCGCTTCCCGGATCCGGACACCCTCGACCTGGCCCGCAGGGACAACCCGCACATCGCCTTCGGCCTGGGCATCCACTACTGCATCGGCGCGCCGCTGGCCCGCCTGGAGGCCCAGTACGCGCTCGCCGCGCTGCTGCGCCGCCTGCCCGACCTGCGGCTCGCCGCCGATCCGGCGGAGCTGCGCTGGCGCGGCGGCCTCATCATGCGCGGTCTGCGCCAACTTCCGGTCGAATTCACGCCTTGATCACGGCAGGGTAACGGAGGTCACACTCGGCCCTCTGTTGACGAAGGAAGTGCTGGTCAGCCTGGTTCGCAAGGGGCCGGAACGCCGTGTCGGGAACGAAGGTGACGGCGTGTCGGGATTGTGAATCATATGAAAACCTGTCTAGCCTCCCTGAGGTTCGCGCCAGCGGACCACCGCCGCGCGGGACGCCGAGTCCTGTCCACCGCGAGGCGGGATCGTCGACTTGACGAACGGACAGGAGCGGGGGACCCAGGTAGTCCGCCGGACGCGCGCCAGCGCGGACGGCTCGGGGTGAAGACGTGCGAACGTCCGGGCCAGCCTCTACGGCCCGAACCCGACAGCTCACCTCGTAGGCGTCGGAGGGGACTTCAGCATGCTCTTTTCCGGTACCGGCCGTCATCGCAAGATCCGCGTCAACAAGGCCAAGACCCTCGTGGCCACCACCGGCGTCGCCTCTGCCGCCGTGGCACTGCCGCTGATCGGCGCCACCGGCGCCCACGCCGCGTCCGTCTCGACGTGGGACAAGGTCGCCCAGTGCGAGAGCGGCGGTGACTGGTCCATCAACACCGGCAACGGCTACTACGGCGGCCTGCAGTTCTCCGCGTCGACCTGGCGCGCCTACGGCGGTGGGGCGTACGCGTCCACCGCGAACCACGCCACCAAGGGCCAGCAGATCACCGTGGCCGAGCGCGTCCTCGACAGTCAGGGCCCCGGTGCCTGGCCGGTCTGCGGGCCGCGGGCGGGCCTGCACAAGGGCGGTCCGTCGCCGGTCGTCGGCGGCGGCTCCTCCGCCGGGAAGGGCAAGCACCACAAGCCCGCCCCCGCGCCCAAGCCCCCGGCGCACCACGGCGGCTCGGGCAACTACACAGTCAAGCCGGGCGACACGCTGGCGAAGATCGCCGCCGCGCACCACATCCTCGGCGGCTGGCAGAAGCTCTACGCCGAGAACCGCGCCACCATCGGCGGCAACCCGGACATGATCCACGTCGGCGAGAAGCTCGTCGTGAAGTAGTCCGGACCAAAGGCGCAGGACCGCCGACGCGGCCGCTACCGACGGGTAGTGGCCGCGCGGCGTTTCGCCAGGCAAGACAGGCCCAAGGGCCTGAGGGGTCCGGGCCGGGACAGCGGCTAGGCTCTGTGCGTAACAACCCGCATCCCCAGAGGAGACAGTTGTGCCGTCCATCGACGTCGTCGTAGCGCGGGAGATTCTCGACTCGCGTGGCAACCCCACCGTCGAGGTCGAGGTCGGCCTCGACGACGGCAGCACCGGCCGCGCCGCCGTGCCGTCCGGCGCCTCGACCGGCGCCTTCGAGGCCCTGGAGCTCCGTGACGGTGACAAGTCCCGTTACGGCGGCAAGGGTGTGGAGAAGGCCGTCCTGGCCGTCATCGAGCAGATCGGCCCGGAGCTGGTCGGCTACGACGCCACCGAGCAGCGCCTGATCGACCAGGCCATGCTCGACCTGGACGCCACCGCCGACAAGTCCTCGCTGGGTGCCAACGCGATCCTCGGCGTCTCGCTCGCCGTCGCGCACGCCGCCTCCGAGGCCAGCGACCTGCCGCTGTTCCGCTACCTCGGTGGTCCGAACGCGCACGTGCTGCCGGTCCCGATGATGAACATCCTCAACGGCGGTTCGCACGCGGACTCCAACGTGGACATCCAGGAGTTCATGATCGCCCCGATCGGCGCGGAGTCCTTCTCCGAGGCACTGCGCTGGGGTGTCGAGGTCTACCACCAGCTCAAGGGCGTGTTGAAGGCCCGCGGCCTGTCCACGGGCCTCGGCGACGAGGGCGGCTTCGCGCCGAACCTCGACTCCAACCGCGAGGCCCTGGACCTGATCATCGAGGCCATCAAGGGCGCCGGCTACACCCCCGGCCGCGACATCGCGCTCGCCCTGGACGTCGCCGCCTCCGAGTTCTTCAAGGACGGCGCCTACCAGTTCGAGGGCAAGGCCCGCAGCGCCGCCGAGATGACGGCCTACTACGCCGAGCTGGTCGCCGACTACCCGCTGGTCTCCATCGAGGACCCGCTGTTCGAGGACGACTGGGACGGCTGGAAGACCATCACTGCCGAGCTCGGCGACAAGGTCCAGCTGGTCGGTGACGACCTGTTCGTCACCAACCCGGAGCGCCTGTCCCGCGGCATCAAGGAGGGCGCCGCCAACGCCCTGCTGGTGAAGGTCAACCAGATCGGCTCGCTGACCGAGACGCTGGACGCCGTCGAGCTGGCCCAGCGCAACGGCTACCGCTGCATGATGTCGCACCGCTCCGGCGAGACCGAGGACGTCACCATCGCCGACCTGGCCGTCGCCACCAACTGCGGCCAGATCAAGACCGGTGCCCCGGCCCGCTCCGAGCGCGTCGCCAAGTACAACCAGCTGCTGCGCATCGAGGAGATCCTCGACGACGCCGCCGAGTACGCCGGCCGCGGCGCCTTCCCGCGCTTCAACGGCTGAGCCTGCCTTTCCGCCGCCTCGTCGTCCTCACCCTCTAGGGTGGGGGCGGCGGGGCGTCGTCGCGCACAGGGCTTGTTCGCGCACCGGGCACGGAGGAGCCGCGAACACGGGAGGGAGTCGGCAGTGGCCAACCAGCGGCAGGGCCGGAAGCGGCCCCGGCTCACCGGTCGCGCTGCCGTGCTCGCCCTCGTGGTGTGCGCGCTCGTGGCCGCGCTCGCGTACCCGATGCGGCAGTACATCGCCCAGCGCTCGCAGATCGACCAGCAGCGGGCCGCGCAGCGGCAGGCGCAGCAGCAGGTCGACGAGCTGGAGCGGGAGAAGGCCCGCTGGCAGGACCCGGCGTTCGTCGCCGCGCAGGCGCGTGAACGCCTCCACTACGCCTTTCCGGGTGACACCCCGTTCACGGCCGTGAACCCCTCGCCCACGCCGACCACCTCGCCCACCACCCAGCAGCAGGCGTCGCAGCCGTGGTACCAGAGCCTGCTCGGCTCTCTCGACGCGGCGGACCACGCCGGACACTGAAGCCCGGACACCGAAGCTCGGACATTGAAGAATAGAGACATGTCGCACGACCACCCCACCACTCCCGTGTCCGAGGCCGACCGCGCCGCCGTCGAGGCCCAGCTGGGCCGCGTCCCGCGCGGCCTGCGCGCCGTCGCCCACCGTTGCCCCTGCGGCCTGCCCGACGTGGTCGAGACGGCCCCGCGCCTGGAGGACGGCACCCCGTTCCCGACGCTCTACTACCTGACCTGCCCGCGCGCCGCGTCGCTCATCGGCACGCTGGAGGCCGACGGGATGATGAAGGAGCAGACGGCCCGGCTCGCCGAGGACCCGGAGCTCGCCGCCGGCTACCAGCGCGCGCACGAGGACTACATCGCCCGCCGCGACGCGATCGAGGTGCTGGAGGGCTTCCCCAGCGCCGGCGGTATGCCGGACCGGGTCAAGTGCCTGCACGTGCTGGTCGGCCATTCGCTGGCGGCCGGTCCGGGGGTGAACCCACTCGGTGACGAGGCGCTGGCGGCGCTGCCGGAGTGGTGGCGCAAGGGCCCGTGCGTGTGCGCGCCGGGTGCCCCCGACGCGGCCGAGGGCTGGACCGTCGAGCAGAGCGAGGACGGCTCCGGCTACTTCGCCGCCAAGCCGGTCGGGGAGTCCGAGTGAGCCTGACCCGGGTCGCGGGTGTCGACTGCGGCACCAACTCCATCCGCCTGCTCGTGGCCGACCTGGATCCGGCCACGGGCGAGCTGCACGAGCTGGACCGGCGGATGACCATCGTCCGGCTCGGCCAGGGCGTGGACCGCACCGGCCGGCTGGCGCCGGAGGCCCTGGAGCGGACCTTCGCCGCCTGCCGCGACTACGCGGCGGTCATCGAGGAGCTGGGCGCGACCCGGCTCCGCTTCGTCGCCACCAGCGCCTCGCGCGACGCGGAGAACCGGGACGAGTTCGTCGCCGGGGTCCGCGAGATCCTCGGCGTCGAACCCGAGGTCATCACCGGGGACGAGGAGGCGCAGCTCTCCTTCACCGGCGCGACCAAGGAGCTGAACGGCGAGGGCGGCCCCTACCTGGTCTTCGACCTGGGCGGCGGCTCGACGGAGTTCGTGCTGGGCACGGAGCGGGTCGAGGCGGCCCGCTCGGTGGACATCGGCTGCGTGCGGATGACCGAGCGGCACGGCGAGGACTTCGACGCGATGCGCGCCGACATCGCCAAGGCGCTCGACGAGGCGGCCCAGACGGTGCCTCTCGACAGCGGGGCGACCCTGGTCGGCCTGGCCGGGACCGTCACCACCGTGGCCGGGATCGCCCTCGGGCTGCCCGCCTACGACAGCGAGGCGATCCACCGCTCCCGCATCCCCGTCGCGGACGTCCGCGCCGTCACCGAGCGGCTGCTGGCGTCCACTCACGAGGAGCGCGCGGCCATCCCCGTGATGCACCCGGGCCGGGTCGACGTCATCGTCGCCGGAGCCCTCGTCCTGCTCGCGATCATGGAGCGGACCGGCGCCTCTGAGCTGGTCGTCAGCGAGCACGACATCCTCGACGGAATCGCCTGGAGCACGCTGCTCTGACGCCTGGTCGGGGCCCTGGTGGGGCGTCGTCGGACCCTCCGGCGCGCCCCGCCGAGGAATGTTCGTGAATTTCTTCACATGGAGTTCCCGCCGGGCGGGTGGGCCGGTGGGGCACTTCGTCCGAATTGTGGGACCGAAGGTGCCTTGGTGACCTCGGCCGTGTGATCCCAGGTGACGCGCCGGAATCGTACGCACAATCGCAATGAGGCCTTCGAGCTGCGGAAATTCACAGCGGCAGGTTCACGCGTGTGAAGGGGCGTGCCGGCCGGGTTCGTGGGGGCGCGTAGTGTAGCAGGTGCTGTCCAGACCCTTGTGAGTAGGCCCACAAAAGCCAGGCGGCAGGGGGGTGGATACTTTCGGATATGAGCACCACGGAGCGTCCTCGCATCCTGATTGTCGGCGGTGGCTACGTCGGCCTGTATGCCGCGATGCGCATTCTCAAGAAGATGCGCTACGGGGAGGCGACCGTCACGGTCGTCGACCCGCGGTCGTACATGACGTACCTGCCCTTCCTCCCCGAGGCGGCCGGCGGCAACGTCGCGCCTCGTAACCTCGTTGCCCCGCTGCGTCGCGTCCTGAAGAACGCCGAGGTCCTGACGGGTCACGTCACCTCGGTCGACCAGGAGCGCAAGGTGGCCACCGTGCACCCTGCCGCGGGCGACCCCTACGAGATCCCCTTCGACTACCTCGTCGTCGCGATGGGTTCGGTGTCCCGCACCTTCCCGATCCCGGGTCTGGCGGAGCACGGCATCGGCATGAAGTCGGTCGAGGAGGCCATCAGCCTCCGCAACCACGTCGTGGCCCAGCTCGACCGCGCCGAGTCCACCACGGACGAGGCCGTGCGCAAGCAGGCGCTGACCTTCGTCGTCATCGGTGGCGGCTTCGCCGGCATCGAGACGATCGCCGAGATCGAGGACATGGCTCGCGACTCGGCGAAGATCTACCACAACGTGAAGCGTGAGGACATGCGCTTCATCGTGGTCGAGGCGGCCAACCGCATCCTCCCCGAGATGGGCCCGGACCTCGGTCTGTGGACCAAGGAGAAGCTCGAGGAGCGCGGTATCGAGATCTACATCGAGACCTCGATGGAGTCCTGCGTCGACAAGCACGTGGTGCTGAAGAACGGCATCGAGGTCGACGCCTCCACCATCGTGTGGACCGCCGGCGTCAAGCCGAACCCGGCGCTGGCCAACTTCGGCCTCCCGCTCGGCCCGCGCGGCCACGTCGACACCGCCCCGACCCTCCAGGTCCAGGGCTTCGACAACGTCTGGTCGGCCGGCGACAACGCCCAGGTGCCGGACCTCGCCGTCGGCGAGGGTGCCTGGTGCCCGCCGAACGCGCAGCACGCGGTGCGTCAGGCCCTGGTGCTCGGTGACAACGTCATCGCCGGCATGCGTGGCTTCCCGCAGAAGGAGTACAAGCACAAGAACCTCGGTGCGGTCGCCGGTCTCGGCCTGCACAAGGGTGTGGCGATCCTCTTCGGCAAGTACAAGCTGAAGGGCCGCCCCGCCTGGTGGTTCCACCGCCTGTACCACGGCAGCCGCGTGCCGACCATGAACCGCAAGGTCCGCGTCTTCGCGGACTGGACCCTGGCGATGTTCCTCAAGCGCGAGACCGTCTCCCTGGTGGAGATGGAGTCCCCGCGCGAGGTCTTCGTCGAGGCCGCCGCCCCGGCCCCGGCTCCGGCCGCTCCGGCACAGGCCAAGGAGAAGGTCTCCGCCTGACGGCCCCGGGCCGGTATCGCTCCGGCCCACCCGAAGCCCGGCAGCGTCGCCGGACCACGACCGTGGTGCTCATGACCGGCACCGCTGCCGAAAGTGCCCCCGCCCGTTCACGGGCGGGGGCACTGGCATGTCAGGGGCCTGTCCGCACGTACCTGTGGTGAAACCACCCAGGGCGCGGGGCCCCCGCCCGAAGGCGGGGCCCCCGCGCCCCTGAGGTCGGTGCGACCAGGCGTCAGTCCGTCTTGATCGCGCCCAGGATGTCGAGCCTCGCGGCGCGGCGGGCGGGCCAGAGGGCGGCGAGGAGGCCGACCGTGGCGCCGAGGGCGATGAAGAGGGCGAGGCGGCCCCAGGGGAGGACCGTGGACAGGCCCGCCAGGTCGGCCTTGAGGAGGCCGTTCGCCGCCCAGGCGAGGAAGGTGCCGATGGCGACGCCCATCCCCGCACCGAAGACCGCGATGACCACGGACTCCAGCCGGACCATCCGCTTGACCCCGCGCTTGTCGAGGCCGACGGCCCGCAGCATGCCCAGCTCGCGCTTGCGCTCGAAGACCGACATGGCGAGGGTGTTCACCACGCCCAGGATGGCGATCAGGACCGCCATGCCCAGCAGGGCGTAGAGGATCGTCAGCATCATCGAGATGATCGAACTGAACTGGTCGACCATCTGCTGCTGCGACTGCACCTTGACCAGCGGGTTCAGGCCCGTCGCGTCGCGCAGCGCCTGCTCGTTGGTGCTGCTGGCGCCGCCGTCCGACTTGACCAGGACGACCTGGTTGTACGGCGCCGTGGTGTGGCCCGCCAGCGCCTGCTCGCTCAGCATCGCCGGACCGAGCAGGTCGCTCTTCGGGTAGACGCCGCCGACGGTGAGCGAGCCCGTGGTGCCGTTCGGGTAGGTGACCGGGACGCTGCTGCCGACCTGGAGGCCGCGGCTCTTGGCCTGGTCCGCGTCGATCAGGAGCTGCCCCTGCTTGAACGCGTCCGTGGTGCCCGAGGTCAGGTCGGGGGCGATCAGCTGGTCGAAGCTGGTCGCGTCGACGCCGCTCACCGAGAGCTGCCCCCCGCCGACCTTGAGGTACTGCGAGTCGATGACGCTGCTCGCCGTGACGCCCTTGGCCGACTTCAGGTCGGACACCAGCGACGGTGCGACGGGGAAGCCCAGCTGCATGCTGACCGCGTAGTCCGCCTTCATGTTGGCGGTGACCTGCTGGGTGATCGCGTGGGTGATCGAGGTGCCGATCACCGTCAGCGCGGTGATCAGCGTGACGCCGATGGTGAGCGCGGAGGCGGTCGCCGCCGTGCGGCGCGGGTTGCGGATGGCGTTCTGCTTGGCCAGCGTGCCGCTGACACCGAAGAGGCGGCGGAAGACCGGACCCGTCGCGGCGATGATCGGGCGCGACAGCAGCGGGGTCAGCACGAAGACGCCGAGCATGACCAGCATCGCGCCGAGGGCCACAGGCATCCGGCCGGAGCTGCCGCCCTGCGAGACACCGAGCAGCACCACACCGACGCCCGCGCCGGCCAGCACGAAGCCGATGGTGTTCCGGATGACCAGGCTCTTCTGCGAGACGGGCTGCTCGTTGCTGCTCATCGCCGCGACCGGGGCGACCCGGGAGGCGCGCAGTGCCGGGAAGAGCGCGGCGAGGGCCGTGACGACGGTGCCGACGGCGATCGTGATCAGCGCGGTCGAGGGGGTGACCGTCAGGCCGCCCGCGGGGATGTTGCCACCGGAGCCGGCCCAGGCCTTGAGGCCCGCGCCGATGCCGACACCGGCACCGAGGCCGACCACGGAGGCGGTGAAACCGACCACCAGGGCCTCGAACAGCACCGAGCGCCGCACCTGCTTGCGGCTGGCGCCGAGCGCGCGCATCAGCGCCAGCTCACGGGTGCGCTGGGCGATCAGCATGGTGAAGGTGTTGGAGATCAGGAAGATCCCGACGAAGAGCGCGATGCCCGCGAAGAAGAGCAGCGCCGTCTTCATGCTCGAGGAGCCGTCCTCGACCTGCTGCTTGGCGTCGGCCGTCAGCTGCGCGCCGGTGTGCAGCGTGACGTTGTCGCTGTGCGGGACGACCTGCTGGATCTCCTGCTCCAGCGCGGTCTGCCCGGTGCCCGGCTTGGCCAGCGCGTCGATGAGGCCGTACTGGCCGGGCGCCGTGTAGAGCTTCTGCGCCGTCGCGGTGTCGAACAGCACCAGCGAGCCGCCGGAGCTGAGCTGAGGGTCGTCGGAGGTGAAGACGCCGGACACGGTCACCTGCATGACCGGGCCGTTGGCCGCGATACGGAGACTGTCGCCGACCTTGAAGCCGTTCTTCTGCGCGGTGCGCTGGTCGATGGCGACCTGCGTCGCGCTGGTCGGGCCGGTGCCCTGGGCCATCGGGTAGCGGGAGTCGCTGCCGTCGGCGCCCGGGCTCCAGTTGGCGCCCTGGGTGTCGCCACGGCCGCCGATCAGGTTGCCGTTCGGGTCGGAGATGCCGGCGAAGCCACCGACGGAGCCGACCGCGGAGGCGGTGCCCGGCAGCGCCTGTATCTGCCGCAGCGTCGCGTCGGTCAGCGGCTTGGCGCCGCTGTTGTTGTCCTCGGCGCGGCGGTCGCTGCCCGCGGCGGTGTTCTCGACGCGGACGGAGACCTTGTCGTAGTTGTGGGAGAGGCTGTTCTTCAGCGCGGTGCTGACCGAGTCGGAGAAGACGAGGGTGCCGGCCACGAAGGCGGTGCCCAGGACGACGGCCAGCATGGTCATCAGGAGCCGTCCCTTGTGGGACAGCACGTTGCGCAGAGCGGTCTTGAACATCGGTTTCTCAGTCCCCGTGGCTCAGCTGGTCCGGCCCTTGGCGTCGAACCGGCGCATGCGGTCCAGGACGCTGTCGGCGGTCGGGTCGGCGAGCTCGTCCACGATGCGGCCGTCGGCGAGGAAGATGACGCGGTCCGCGTAGGAGGCGGCGACCGGGTCGTGCGTGACCATGACGATGGTCTGCCCCAACTCGCGCACGGAGGAGCGCAGGAAGCTGAGGATCTCCGCACCTGAGCGGGAGTCGAGGTTGCCGGTGGGCTCGTCCGCGAAGATGATCTCGGGCCGCGAGGCGAGCGCGCGGGCGCAGGCGACACGCTGCTGCTGGCCGCCGGAGAGCTGGCTGGGACGGTGGCTCAGCCGGTCGGCGAGCCCGACGGTGGCGATCACCCGGTCCAGCCACGCCTTGTCGGCCTTGCGGCCGGCGATGTCCATGGGCAGGGTGATGTTCTCCAGCGCGGTCAGCGTCGGCAGCAGGTTGAACGCCTGGAAGACGAAGCCGATCTGGTCCCGGCGCAGCTTGGTGAGCGCCTTGTCCTTGAGGCCGTTGAGCTCCACGTCACCGATGGTGGCGGAGCCGGCGCTGACGCCGTCGAGGCCGGCCATGCAGTGCATGAGCGTGGACTTGCCGGAGCCGGAGGGCCCCATGATGGCGGTGAACTCGCCGCGGTAGAACTCCACCGAGACGTGGTCCAGAGCGGTGACGCGGGTGTCGCCGGAGCCGTAGACCTTGCTCAGGTCCGAGGCTCGAGCTGCGGCGGTGCGCAGAGCAGTGGTCGTCACGGTGGGACTCCGAGGGTCGGGAACGTGCGGATGCGAGCCGATGAGCGCGGATTCTCATCGCCTCTTCATCCTCTCCGCCGTTCCGGGCCCCAGAGTCGGTCCGAGGGACGGACCCCGGATCCTTCTGCGGTATGACACCGTCTCCGACTCCTCGGGGACGACTCCGGGATGTCCCTGAGGGTTACCGGCGCGTAGGGCAGCCTGACGAATTGTCAGAGTCCGGTAAAATGAGCCAACTTCCCTGTATCGGTGCACGGGCGGTGCGTGGCTGCGGATAGGCTTTCCCCCAGGGGATGCGCCCGGATGGTGGAACGCAGACACGGCGAGCTTAAACCTCGCTGGCCGGGAGGCCGTGCCGGTTCGAGTCCGGCTCCGGGCACGAGTCCGCGACCTGGTCTGACATGCCCAGGCCAGGTCGCGGTCCGGGGCCTCTCTCGCCGGGTGCGCTACATGCGCGCGGCGGCGCGCCGCAGGTCGAACTCGTGGACGAGCGCCTTCGCGTAGCCGTACGAGATCTCGTACTCGTGCCTGAGCCACTCGATCTTCTCCTCGCAGCGGAGGAGTCCGGGGCCGTCGGCCACGGCGCGCAGCCAGTCGTCGATGCTCCGGCCCGTCACGGCGGGGATGCGGGAGATCAGGTTCTGATGGGTCTCTGCGGAGTACATGAGGGTCACTGGGCGCCTCCGGTAGAGCGGTCCGTTTCTTGACTGTGCCGCAGGGTGGGGGGCTTGGCAACAGTCCGCGTCGAGGCTGGCGTACCCCGCGGGGCGTGCTCCCATCCGCGATGCGCGGATACGCTCGGAGCATGCCTGATCCGACACCACTTCTCGCCGCCGCCGAGCGTTTGGCGGACCGTTTCCGCGCGATGCCCCAGAGTTCGCTCACCCGTCAGGCGCCGGCCGGTCTGGAGCTCGCCCGAGCGCTGGCGCGGGCGTCCGGAGCGGAGGGGGAGATTCCCGACGCGGGGGTGTTCGTGGTGGGTGATCAGATCGCGGTGGCGGCCCACGACCTGGCCCTGACGCTCGCCGCGTCGGACGGCCCGGAGGCGGACCGCGTCCTGGCCGAGGCGTTGAAGGCGATCGCGAAGCTGTAGGTGCCCGACCCCAGGGGCGCGGGGCCTTGCTCGGTCAACTGCGTGCGCGGGCAACCACCGGCGTGCGGATGGCCCTGCGCGCCCCGGACCATCCGCACGCCGGTGGCTTGTCGCGCCCACGCAGGGGGCACCTCGGGAGCGCATCCCGGCCGAAGGCCGGGGGAGGAGCCGCACATCGGCAGGGCCCCGCGCCCCCTGGGGCGGCAACCGGCCGGGTTGCCTACAGGCTGGCGACGACGCGGTCCGCGAGGACGTAGACGGTTTCGGTCTCGGAGAGGGCGAAGGTGAGGGCGTGGGCGCCCGGGAGGCGGGAGGTGCCGAGGAGGCGGACCTCGGTGCCCTCCGCGACGGCCTCGCGGATGCGCGCGCCCGTCCCCGCGTCGCCGGGCGCCACGCAGAGGGTGGTCTCGTCCTCGAAGACGTACACGTCGAGCGTGCCCATCGGGCCGGGGCGGACGTCCTTGAGGACGGTGCCGACCTCGACCAGCTCCAGCAGGCGCAGGTCGGTCCACTCGGGGGTGGGCGCGGGCTGCGGGACGAAGCCCGGCTCGGCGGGGTGGCGGGGGCGCGGCGCGCGGTCGCCCTCGGTGATCATCTCCTCCAGGGCGGAGCGCAGCGCGTCCGAGAACTCCGGATCCATTTCGCCGGACTCGTCCACGACCGAGCCGTTGAAAAGCGAGCGCGGCGCCGGCAGGAAGAGGGTGTTCTCGGCCACCAGGTCGTCGAGGGAGTCGGCGGAGACGCCCTCGACGGAATCCTCCGCGGCGCGGGCCTCCTGCTCGGCCCAGAAACTCCGTGCTTCGGCGATCTCGCGCTCCCGGTCCTCCGCCAGGGCCACGGCCACGGCGCGGCGGACGGTGGATTCCAGGTCCGACTCCAGACGGCGCCGCAGGGCGCGGACGGAGAGCAGCGTGGTGGCGGCGAGCGCGGTGACCAGCACGAGCAGAACGAGTAGGAGGACGGTCACGGGAGGCACCCCTTGCGAGGATTCGTACGGGCGGTCAACCCAACAGTGCCGCACGCAGGCAAATCCCGGCAGGGCGTAATGCCCTTTTCATCTGTGACGTCCGACATTGCGAGAAATCTCCGGAGGGCAATTCTCTACGGAATGCAATCGCATGGTCGCGCTCCGTCGATCAAAAGTGAAGGACGGATAAAGAAAAAGGGTCGGGCCGCGTCGGAACGTGACCCAACCCTTACCCGTCTGCTATTGGACCAAACGGGTCATCCTGAACTTCTCATGAGAGAGGTCAGCTCAGTCGCTCGATGACCATCGCCATGCCCTGGCCGCCGCCGACGCACATGGTCTCCAGGCCGAACTGCTTGTCGTGCCACTGGAGCGAGTTGATCAGGGTGGTGGTGATCCGGGCGCCGGTCATGCCGAAGGGGTGGCCGACCGCGATCGCGCCGCCGTTGACGTTCAGGCGGTCCAGGTCGATGCCGAGGTCGCGGTAGGAGGGGATCACCTGGGCCGCGAAGGCCTCGTTGATCTCGACCAGGTCGATGTCCGAGATCGACAGGCCCGCGCGGCGCAGCGCCTGCTTGGAGGCCTCGACCGGGCCGAGGCCCATGATCTCGGGGGAGAGGCCGCTGACACCGGTGGAGACGATCCGGGCCAGCGGGGTCAGACCCAGCTCGCGGGCCTTGGTGTCGGACATGATCACCAGGGCCGCCGCGCCGTCGTTGAGCGGGCAGCAGTTGCCGGCGGTGACCAGGCCGTCGGGGCGGAACACCGGCTTGAGGCCCTCGACCGCCTCCAGCGTGACGCCCGCGCGCGGACCGTCGTCGGTGCTGACGACCGTGCCGTCGGGCGTCGTCACCGGGGTGATCTCGCGGGCCCAGAAGCCGTCGGCGATGGCCTTCTCGGCCAGGTTCTGGCTGCGGACGCCGAACTCGTCCATGTCGCGGCGGGTGACGCCCTTGAGCTGGGCGAGGTTCTCCGCGGTCTGGCCCATGGTGATGTAGACGTCCGGGGCCAGCCCGTCCTCGCGCGGGTCGTGCCAGATGTCCGCGCCGGCGGCCGCGCGGGCCACGGTGCGGGCCTCGGCGTCGGCGAAGAGCGGGTTCTTGGTGTCCGGCAGCCCGTCCGAGCTGCCCTTGACATAACGGGAGACGGTCTCGACGCCGGCCGAGATGAAGACGTCGCCCTCGCCGGCCTTGATCGCGTGCAGCGCCATGCGGGTGGTCTGCAGCGAGGAGGAGCAGTAGCGGGTGATGGTGCAGCCCGGCAGGTGGTCCATGCCCAGCTGCACGGCCACCACGCGGCCGAGGTTGTAGCCGGCCTCGCCGCCGGGCAGACCGCAGCCGAGCATCAGGTCGTCGATGTCGCGCGGGTCCAGCTCGGGCACCTTGGCCAGCGCGGCGGCCACGATCTGCGTGGTGAGGTCGTCCGGGCGGACGTCCTTGAGTGAGCCCTTGCCGGCCCGGCCGATCGGCGAACGGGCGGCGCTGACGATAACGGCTTCGGGCATCGTGGCTCCTGGAGATGCTGGAAGAGGAGGGCGGCCGGCCCGTCGCGGCCCGGGAGGTAGCCGGGTGATGACGACAGGCCTGCCAGAAAGCTACTCCCTGGTAGGGGGTCCGTCAGTGCTCCGTCACTGTGAGCTGTCTGACGTAGACAGGGAGGTGGACAGGGCCGGGTCGGCCACCGCCTCGGCGGCGTCGTCGGGCACGTGCTCCACCCCGCCGTTCCCGTCGGCGCTCCCGCCGTTGCCGACGGCGCTCAGCGGGCGGCGCGCCCGGCGCAGCAGCTGGGCCCAGTGGCCCGCCGGGGCGACCTCGGTGCCGCCGTGGGAGGCGGCGACCGCCGCGGCCTTGGCAAGAGTGTGCAGGCCCTCGGCGCGCTGCTCCCGGGGGATCTCCGGCCAGACACCGAGTGCGGCGCACAGGGTCGGCAGCATGGCCATGGCGGCGGTGGCGTAGCCCTGGGCCGAGGGGTGGTAGCGGTCGGAGGCGAACATCTCGTGGCGGCCGCGGAACTCCTGGCCCAGCAGGTCGCCGAGGGAGACGGTGCGTCCGCCCGCCTCGACCACCGTGATCGCCTGTGCCGCGGCGAGCTGGCGGCTGGCACGCCGGGCCAGCCAGCGCAGCGGCGGGCGGACCGGCTCGATCGTGCCGAGGTCGGGACAGGTGCCCACGACCACCTCGCAGCCGAGCGCGCGCAGGTGCTTGAGGGCGTCGCCGAGCAGGCGCACCGCGGTGGCGCGCTTGGTCATCTGGGTGACGTCGTTGGCGCCGATCATGATCATGGCCAGCTCCGGACCCTCCGGGCCGGTCATCTGGAGCAGCGCTTCCATCTGCCGGGGCAGATCCTCCGAGGTCGCGCCGTTGGCGGCGACGACGAAGAGGTCGACGGGCCGCTCGGTGACGGAGGCGATGCCCACCGCCAGCAGCGCGCCCGGGGTCTCCCGGCCGCGGTCGACCCCGAAGCCGGCGGCGGTGGAGTCGCCGAGGACGGCGAACATGAGCGGTCGGGCGTCGGCGGCGGCGAAGGCCGTCCCGTAGCGGCCGTCCGCGCGGGGCGGCTCCCCCTTCAGCGAGTCCAGCTGGTGCTCGGCGATCTTGGCCTCGGCCAGCAGCAGGCCGACGAGCCCGACACCGACGAGGCCGATTCCGCCACCGCCGTAGGCCGCAGCCGCGGCGATGCGTCGGGCAACTCGTGCTCGTGACATGACCACCCCCAAGTGGGTAGGGCTCCGGCCACCGGGACCGTTTGTGGCGGCCCGCAGCGACGCGGAGTATCGGCATCACTGCGTCAATACCCGGTAACGTCTCGCGGCGCGCTTGTGTTTCGGCCGTGCGCGCAGCATCCGTACGGTTTCGGCCGTCCACCGCCCGGGCGGACCGCCTCCGCCGACCGACGCCGCCGCCTGCCGCGCCCGCGAGCGTGCCTTGG
This sequence comes from Streptacidiphilus sp. MAP12-33, assembly GCF_041261265.1. NCBI lineage: Bacteria > Bacillati > Actinomycetota > Actinomycetes > Kitasatosporales > Streptomycetaceae > Streptacidiphilus > Streptacidiphilus sp. MAP12-33. The sequence goes on along the minus strand of NZ_JBGCCA010000029.1, from coordinate 109,861 downwards.
ACCGAGTCTCCCGCATTACGCTGGCACCCGCGGGGTCGACAAACCGTGCGCTCCGCATATTTCGCTCGCACCGCCACACCGCGGAGGATCCGTTGCGGTACCACGACTCGATCATCGACCTGGTCGGGAACACCCCCCTGGTCAAGCTGAACAAGGTGACGGAAGGCATCTCCGCCACGGTCCTGGCCAAGGTGGAGTACTTCAATCCCGGCGGTTCGGTGAAGGACCGCATCGCCATGAAGATGATCGAGGCCGCCGAGGCCTCGGGGGCGCTGAAGCCCGGGGGGACCATCGTCGAGCCCACCTCCGGCAACACCGGTGTCGGTCTCGCGATCGTGGCCCAGCAGAAGGGCTACAAGTGCATCTTCGTCTGTCCGGACAAGGTCTCCACCGACAAGATCAACGTGCTGCGCGCCTACGGCGCCGAGGTCGTGGTCTGCCCGACCGCCGTCGCGCCTGAGCACCCGGACTCCTACTACAACGTCTCCGACCGCCTGGTCCGCGAGACGCCGGGCGCCTGGAAGCCGGACCAGTACTCCAACCCGAACAACCCGGCCTCCCACTACGACTCCACCGGCCCGGAGCTGTGGGACCAGACCGAGGGAAAGATCACCCACTTCGTGGCCGGCGTGGGCACCGGCGGCACCATCTCCGGGACCGGCCGCTACCTGAAGGACGCCTCAGGCGGCAAGGTCCAGGTCGTCGGCGCCGACCCCGAGGGTTCGGTGTACTCCGGCGGCACCGGCCGTCCGTACCTGGTCGAGGGCGTCGGTGAGGACTTCTGGCCCACCGCCTACGACCGCACGGTCGCCGACGAGATCGTGCCGGTCTCGGACAAGGACTCCTTCCAGATGACCCGCCGCCTCGCCAAGGAGGAGGGCCTGCTGGTGGGCGGCTCCTGCGGCATGGCGGTCGTGGCCGCGCTGGAGGTCGCCAAGCGGCTCGGCCCGGACGACGTCGTCGTGGTGCTGCTGCCGGACTCCGGCCGCGGTTACCTGAGCAAGATCTTCAACGACGAGTGGATGCGCGACTACGGCTTCATGGAGGAGGGCGGCGACGAGGCCCACGTCGGGGACGTCCTGGCCCGCAAGGACGCCATCGAGCACGAGGGCATCCCGCAGTTCGTCCACGTGCACCCCGACGAGACGGTCGGCGAGGCGGTCCAGATCCTGCGCGAGTACGGCGTCTCGCAGATGCCGGTGGTCTCCCCGGGCGCCGGCCACCCGGACGTGATGGCCGGTGAGGTCATCGGTTCCATCGTCGAGCGCGACCTGCTGGACGGTCTGATCGCCAAGCGCTTCACGCTGGAGGACACGCTCGGCACCCACATGTCGGCGCCGCTCCCGGTGGTCGGCTCGATGGAGTCGGTCAGCAGCCTGATGACCGTGCTCGGCCGGGCCGACGCCGCGGTCGTGCTGGTGCAGGGCAAGCCGCAGGGCATCGTCACGCGTCAGGACCTGCTCGCGTTCCTGTCGCGACAGTAGGTCCAAATGGTACGTAGGCGTCACGTACCGGCAGCACGTGGTTAACAACGCTCCGGCATTGTTGTTGTCACGGCAAGAAGCCGAGCGTGGTGACAGCGGGGAATGGAGCGGCTCCCGGACTCCGCCGTCACCAGGACGCGTCGGACGGCCCTGACCCGGCCGGCCGCGTCCAGCCCGCGGGGATCGCCGTCGTCCCGCCCCTGTCGGTCCAACGATGGGGTGCGGCGCCCCGCGGCACCAGCTCCGCGTTCCCGGGTGGGGGAACAGGACGGAGACAGTAGGGCCGGCCCCGCGGGGCCGGCCCTACTGGTGTTCTCGGGCGGGTTTCACGCCGCTCGGACGCTGCGGCTCACATCGTGGCGCGTCGGCGGACGACGACCAGGCCCGCACCGGCCAGCAGGAAGCCCGCGCCGCCCACCAGGTACGGCGTCCCGTTCGTGCGGACCGAATCGGACGGTGTGAACACGGTGCTCGCGGTGGCGGCGGTGTGAACCGGCGCCACCGGGGAGGCACCTGACGAGGCATAGGGCGAGACGGCCAGAATCGCTGCCGTGCCGATGCCGGCCGCGACGGCGGTGAAGGTGAGATGGCGGCGACCCACGGGCGCTCCTACGTACGACGGCCGTGATCACGGCTGTTTCGCGCTGGTCCGGACGATGCTAATCACCTTCCCGGCCTTTGGATAGGCTCGGCCCATGACTACTGAGAGCAGCTCCCCGCGGTACATCCGGCTGCAGATCGAGCTGATCGCCGAGATCGTCGACGAGAAGGCGCTCCAGGCGGCGGCGCTGGAGCAGGTCGAGAAGGACGAGTACCTGGAGGACGACGAGCGCGCCGAGGCGGTCGAGGCGATCAACCTCGACCCGAGCGGTGCCGTCGCCCACTTCATCGACCCGGTCGCGATGCTGGCGAACATCCCCGGTGTCGAGCTGGCCGAGGCCGGCTGGGAGACCCAGCCCGTGGACTACGACGAGGACACCGAGGACTGGGAGCCCTTCGAGGCCGGTGCCGAGGAGTGAGTCCGGGGCGGGGCGCCGGGCGGTGACCTTCCGCCAGATGAGTATTGCCTGAGAAGTCCGAATTGGGCGTTACTGGCAGTCCTGTTTAGGGTGATAAGCGCACTACACCCGGAAGGCAGGAGCGGACGAGATGACGACAGCGGCGAACTGGACCCGACGGTCCGTGGTGGCGGGCATGGTCGGGACGCCGGTGCTGCTGCTGGCAGCGTGTTCGGGTTCCGGATCGGACGGCAAGGGCTCCGGGGCCTCCGGGGGCTCGTCACCGGTGGCCTCCAAGGCGACGGTGAGCGTCACCCCGAAGGACGGTGCGACCGGGGTGGACATGACCACGCCGGTCACCGTCCAGGTCGCCGGTGGGACGCTGGACTCGGTGACGCTGACCGGCCCTGACGGCAAGCAGATAGCCGGTCGGCTCTCCGCGGACAGGAGCGGCTGGACCAGCACGACCCCGCTCGCCTCCAGCGCCGGGTACAAGCTCGCGGCCGTCACCAAGGACACCGCTGGCACGGCGGCGACCAGCACGTCCGCGTTCACGACCGGCAAGCCCGCGAAGACCTTCGTGGGTGTGTACACACCCGACGACGGCGTGACCGTCGGGGTCGGCATGCCGGTGTCGATCAACTTCAACAACGCGATCACGAACAAGGCGGCCGTGCAGAAGGCCGTCACCGTGACGGCCGAACCGCCTGTCGAGATCGTGGGCCACTGGTTCGGCGACACCCGGCTGGACTTCCGCCCGCAGGAGTACTGGAAGCCCGGCACCAAGGTCACTGTCACCCTCGCGCTCAAGGACCTCCAGGGCGCGCCGGGCCGTTTCGGCACCCAGGCCAAATCGGCGACCTTCACCATCGGCCGGAGCCAGACCAGCGTCGCCGACCTGGGGGCCAAGCAGCTGACCGTCACCCGGGACGGCCAGGTCACCCAGCAGTTCCCGATCTCCGGCGGCAGCCCCGAGCACACCACCTGGGCGGGCAAGATGGTGATCTCCGAGAAGCTGCTGCAGACCCGGATGGACTCACGCACCGTCAACCTGGGCGGCGAGTACGACATCGCCGACGTGCCGCACGCGCAGCGGCTGACCACGTCCGGGACCTTCATCCACGGCAACTACTGGTCGGTGGGCACCTTCGGCAACGAGAACACGAGCCACGGCTGCATCGGCCTGCACGACGCCAAGGGGGCGTCCGACCCGAGCACGCCGGGGGCGAAGTTCTACAACAGCTCGCTCGTGGGCGACGTCGTCCAGGTCGTCAATTCCGGCGACCGCACGGTGGACCCCGCCAACGGCCTGAACGGCTGGAACATGGACTGGCCGTCGTGGAAGGCCGGCAGCGCGGTCCAGGCGTAGCCGCCGGGCCTGCTGCCCGCCGGGGTCCTAGCCGAGTGCGCCCGGGGCGGGGACGCCGAGGGAGCTGCGGAGGTCCTTGTAGGCCGACGTCGTGTCGAGGTACGGCTGGTCGCCCGCGTCGATCCGGGACTGCCAGGAGCTCTCGCCGATGATGCCCGCCGCGACCGAGCGGGCCTGGGCGGCCTCGGTCGTGTCCGCGGCGGAGAGGTCGTGCAGCGAGACCGGGAGGTCGGAGGTGGTGCCGGCCGGGGGGTCGGCCGCCAGCGCGGCCAGCGCCGCGCTCTCGGCCTGGTCGGCCGTGGCGAGCCGCTGCTCGAGGGCGGCGGCGATCTTCCAGCCGCTCGCCGGGACGTCGAGCAGCTTGAGGCGGAGCAGCACCGTCTCGTTGGTCGTCTGAAGCACCTGCCGCTGCTGCGGCGTCAGCGAGGAGCCGTCGAGGGCGTCGCCGGTCATCGGGCTGTGGTCCACGTGCGTCAGCACGCACGTGGCCGACCGCATGCCCGCGTCCCAGGCGTCGGGGGAGGGGTAGTAGACCTTGACCCGGGTGACGGCCGGATCGGGGGCATCGGCGTCCGGGATCGCGCGGGCGGCGTCGCCGATGCAGCCGACCACGGACTCCCGGGCCGCCGCGTCCTCGCCGGGGTAGCTGCTGCCCAGGCCCTGGTGGGCGACGACCTCGCCGTCGTGAGGGTTGCCGCAGGAAAGGACGTCCACGCCTTCGGTGACGTCCACGCCGTCGTGGTAGTCGAAGCAGGTGCCCGGGGCGAAGGCGTCGACGTCACCCGTGTGGGAGGCCACCACCGCGGCGCCGGTGATGATCGCCGCCATGCCCAGCGCGGTCCAGGCCGCGCACAGCGACAGTGCGACCACGGCCAGGCGCTTGCCGCGCTGCCGCAGCCGCTGGGTACGGAAGAGCGCGACGATGCCCAGCACGACGCCCACCGGCACCAGCGCGATCCCCGAGGCGACCAGCGCGCAGACGGCCAGCGCGCTCAGTTTCCCCTCGGCCGACGCGGGCGCGGGGACCGGCGCGGGCCCGTAGGCGGGCTGCTGGAACACGCCCGGGGGCGGCGGGGTCTGGGTCACCCGCGCGAGAGTAGCCGATCGGGTGTCGTGGCTTCGAACAGTTCTTTCGCTTCTCCGTCTCGGGTGGTGGGAAACACGGCATTGCTGCCCCGTACGTCACTGTTCCGTTCTTCCGACGAGGAGTGTGAACCGATGCGCATCGCCATCCCGCTGTACGACCGATTCACGGCGCTGGACGCCGTCGGGCCCGCCGCATCGACGCGTCGACCACCTGGACCGCCTCCGTCTGCAGCGGCTCGCTGCTGCTCGCCGCCGCCGGACTCCTCGGCGGCCGCCGCGCCACCTCCCACTGGCACGCGCTCGACCATCTGACGGCCATGGGCGCCGCCCCCGTCAGCGAGCGGGTCGTCCTGGACGGGAAGTACGCGACCGCGGCGGGCGTATCGGCCGGGCTCGACCTCGCCCTGCACCTCGCCGGACGCTGGGCCGGGGACACCACGGCCGAGTCGATCCAGCTGCTCGTCGAGTACGACCCGCACCCGCCCCACCACTCGGGCTCGGTCGCCTCCGCCGCCCCGGAACTCGTCGCGGCGATGCGGGCGGCCCACCTCGGCATCGTCAGCGAGCTGTAGCCGGACCGGCGACGGGCTACCGTGCGGCCATGACCCGTGGCCCGCTGCTCTTCCTGGACATCGACGGTGTGCTGATCCCCTTCGGCGGCCGCGACCACCGCACCTACCCGCCGCCGCCGGCCGAAGCCGCCGGTCCGCTGCTCGCCCGGGCGGACCCGGCGCTGGGAGTGCAGTTGCTGGACCTCGGGTGTGAACTCGTCTGGGCGACCACCTGGGGTGCGGAGGCCAACGCGACGGTCGCGCCGCGGCTGGGCCTGCCACCGCTCGCGGTCCTCGACGAACCGGAGCACGACGGCCCGCCCGGGCTGCACTGGAAGACCCGGCCGATCCTCGCCCACGCCGCGGGGCAGCCCTTCGTCTGGGTCGACGACGAGATCGGTGCGGCGGACCGGCGCTGGGTGGCCGCGCACCACCCCGGGCCGGCCCTGCTCCATGCCGTCGACCCGGTGCGCGGGCTGTGCGCGCAGGACCTCGCGGCGATCCGGAGCGCGATCCTCACCTGGCCCCCTCGCTGAGGGCCGTGGGAACGGGCGTCGGCCCGCCCGGCGGACTACGCTCAGGGCACATGAGCGAGCACGAGCACCACCACTACGCCTTCGAGACCCTGGCCATCCACGCCGGGCAGGAGGCGGACCCGCAGACCGGGGCCGTGGTCACCCCCATCTACCAGGTCTCCACCTACAAGCAGGACGGCGTCGGCGGCCTGCGCGGCGGTTACGAGTACAGCCGCTCCGCCAACCCCACCCGCACCGCGCTGGAAGAGAACCTCGCCGCGCTGGACGGTGGCCGTAGAGGCCTCGCCTTCGCCTCCGGGCTGGCCGCCGAGGACACTCTGCTGCGCACCGTCACCAAGCCCGGGGACCACATCGTGATCCCCAACGACGCCTACGGCGGCACCTTCCGCCTCTTCTCCAAGGTGCTCTCTCGCTGGGGCGTCGAGTGGTCGGTGGCCAACACCCAGGACCCGGAGAGCGTGCGCGCCGCCGTGCGGCCGAACACCAAGGTGATCTGGACGGAGACGCCCAGCAACCCGCTGCTCGGCATCGCCGACATCTCCGCGCTCGCGCACATCTCCCACGACACCGGCGCGCTGCTGGTCGTCGACAACACCTTCGCCAGCCCCTACCTCCAGCAGCCGCTGGCGCTGGGCGCGGACGTGGTCGTCTACTCGACCACCAAGTACATGGGCGGCCACTCCGACGTCGTCGGCGGCGCGCTGGTGACCGACGACGCCGCGCTCGGCGAGGAGCTGGCGTACCACCAGAACGCCATGGGTGCCGTGGCCGGGCCGTTCGACTCCTGGCTGGTCATGCGCGGCATCAAGACCCTCGGCGTCCGGATGGACCGTCACAGCTCCAACGCCACGCGGATCGCGGAGTTCCTGACCGGACACCCGAAGATCTCCCAGGTGCTCTACCCGGGCCTGCCGGAGCACCCGGGCCACGAGATCGCGGCCAAGCAGATGCGCGCCTTCGGCGGCATGGTGTCCTTCCGGCACCGTGACGGCGAGGAGGCCGCGGTGCAGGTCTGCAACCGGGCCGAGCTGTTCACCCTCGGCGAGTCGCTCGGTGGCGTCGAGTCGCTGATCGAGCACCCGGGCCGGATGACCCACGCCTCGGCCGCCGGCTCCGCCCTGGAGGTGCCGAGCGACCTGGTCCGGCTCTCCGTCGGCATCGAGTCCGTCGACGACCTGCTGGCCGACCTGCAGCGCGCACTGGGCTGACCGGTCCACCGTCGAGGCGCGGCGGCGCGGCGGCGCGGTGGCGCACCGCCTACGGCCGGTGCGCCTCGATGGACTGGTTGAACCTGGTCAGCAGCGCCACGAAGCTCTCCTGCTCCTCCCGCGGCCAGTCGTCCAGCAGCATCCGCATCAGCTCCTGCCGCGAGGCGCGCACCTCGGAAAGGCGCCCGCGCCCCTGCTCGGAGAGCTCCAGCAGCACCGCCCGGCCGTCGTCCGGGTTGGGCACCCGGTCCACCAGGCCGCAGTCGACCAGCGGGGCGACCTGCCGGGTCACCGTGGAGGAGTCGATGCCCATCGCTTGCGCCAGCGCCTTCACGCCCACGGGCCCGGTCCGGTCCAACCGGTTGAGCAGCAGGAACGCCGCCCGGTCCATCGAGTTCCGCTGGTCGCCCAGGGCGCCGATCCGGGCCTGTTCCACCCGGCGCGCGAAGATCGCGACCTGGTACTGGAGCCGGTCGTAGAGCTCCGCGTGGGCGGTGTCGGGCAGGCGCTTCTCGGGCATCGGCATCGTCGCGATCTGTCGTACGGCTGAGCTCTCCGAGCGTATCCGCGCCAGGCCCTAGGCTGAACCCTATGAACGCCTGGCCGATCACCCTCGACGACGTCCGAGGGGCCCACAAGATGCTCTCGGGCCTCGCCCGTGTCACCCCCATGGAGAGCAGCCGCTACCTCTCGTCGCTGATCGGCGCCCCGGTCCAGCTCAAGTGCGAGAACCTGCAGCGCACCGGTTCGTTCAAGCTGCGCGGCGCCTACGTGCGCATCGCCGGGCTCTCGCCCGCCGAGCGCGCGGCCGGGGTCGTCGCCGCCAGCGCGGGCAACCACGCGCAGGGCGTGGCACTCGCGGCGAACACCCTCGGCGTCCGCTCGACGGTCTTCATGCCCGTCGCGGCGCCGCTCCCCAAGGTCGCCGCGACCCGCGACTACGGTGCCGACGTGCGCCTGGTCGGCGACCACTTCGATGCGACGCTCGAGGCGGCGCTCCAGTACGCCGAGACCACCGGCGCCGTCTTCATCCACCCCTTCGACCACCCGGACGTGGTCGCCGGCCAGGGCACCGTCGGCCTGGAGATCCTGGAGCAGTGCCCCGAGGTGCGGACCATCCTGGTCGGCACGGGCGGCGGCGGCCTGCTCGCGGGCGTGGCGGCAGCGGTCAAGCAGGTCCGCCCCGACGTGCGGGTGCTCGGCGTCCAGGCGGAGGGCGCGGCCGCGTACCCGCCGTCGCTGCGGGCCGGCCGCCCGGTCACGCTGGAGAAGTGCGGGACGATGGCCGACGGCATCCAGGTCCGCCGCCCCGGCGAGGTGCCGTTCCAGATCATCAACCAGCTCGCCGACGGCGTGCTGACCGTCAGCGAGGACGCGCTGGCGCGGGCCCTGCTGGTCTGCCTGGAGCGGGCCAAGCTCGTGGTGGAGCCGGCGGGAGCGAGCCCGGTCGCGGCGCTGCTGGAGCACGGCACGGAGATCGAGGGCCCGGTCGTCGCGGTCCTCTCGGGCGGCAACATCGACCCGCTGCTGATGCAGCGCGTGCTGCGGCACGGCATGGCGGCCGCGGGCCGCTACCTCTCGCTCCGTCTCCGCATCAACGACCGCCCCGGCGCGCTGGCAGACCTGCTCAGTGTGCTGTCGCGCACGGACGCGAACGTGGTGGACGTCGCGCACGTGCGCACCGACCCGAAGCTGGGCATCGGCGAGGCGGAGGTGGACCTGCACCTGGAGACCAAGGGCGGCGAGCACTGCGCCTCGGTCGTCGCCGAACTCCGCGAGTCGGGCTACGTGGTGCTGTCGCAGGCGTAGGAGTCGCACTCACCTCGGGGGCGCGGGGCTCCGCCCGTCAGCGGCTCCGCCGCGGGGCGCGAGCAACCACGGGGTGCGGACGGCCCTGCTCGTTCGGGAGCTGGCCGCACCGGGTGGCTTGTCGCGCGGTTCCCCGCGCCCCTGGGTGGCGCGACTTCCGCCGATGGACATGCGACGGCTGCCTTCATGCGCGAGGCTGGGGAGATCGCGTTGTTGATCGCCGGAGGGAGCGGGAGTCGATGAGCGAGGCAGCCATCTCCGCCGAGGGGCTGGTGCGGACCTTCGGGGACGTGCGGGCGCTCGACGGTGTGGACCTGGACGTGCCGGAGGGCACCGTGCTGGGGCTGCTCGGCCCCAACGGGGCCGGGAAGACGACGACGGTGCGGGTGCTCACCACGCTCCTGCGGCCGGACTCGGGCAGAGCCACCGTCGCCGGCGTCGACGTGCTGAAGCACCCGGACAAGGTGCGCAGCCTGATCGGGCTGTCCGGCCAGTACGCAGCCGTCGACGAGTACCTGACCGGGCAGGAGAACCTGCAGATGGTCGGCGAGCTCTACCAGATGTCCGCGCGCGAGGCCAAGGCGCGAGCCAAGGAGCTGCTGGAGTGGTTCAACCTCTCCGACGCCGCCGGGCGGATCGCCAAGACCTACTCCGGCGGCATGCGCCGCCGCCTCGACCTCGCCGCCGCGCTGGTGGTCCGGCCGCCGGTGATGTTCCTGGACGAGCCGACCACCGGACTCGACCCGCGCAACCGGATGGCCCTGTGGGAGGTCATCGAGCAGTTGGTCGCCGAGGGCACCACGCTGCTGCTGACCACGCAGTACCTGGAGGAGGCCGACCGCCTCGCCCACGACATCGCCGTCGTCGACCACGGCCGGGTCATCGCCCGCGGCACCGCGGACCAGCTGAAGGCGCAGATCGGCGGGGAGCGCGTCGAGGTGGTCGTCACCGATCCCGCGATGCTGGCCACGGCCGTGGCCGCACTGGCGCCGTACGCCATCGGCGAGCCCACGGTCGAGCCGCACACCCGGCGGATCACCGTGCCGGTGAGCGGCGGCGCCCGGGTGCTCGCGGACGTGATCCGCGAGCTGGACGCGAACGACGTCCTCATCCACGACATCGGTCTGCGCCGCCCCACCCTCGACGACGTCTTCCTCTCGCTCACCGGTCACGTGACCGAGTCCGGTGAGGACACGGACGGGGACGCGGACGGGGAGAAGCCGGAAGAGGCCGCCACGAGCAGGAAGAAGGCCCGGGTATGACCGCCACGACGCTCACCACCGGCGCGGCGCCGCGGCAGATCCGCGGCGGCGTGGTCGGGATGCTGCGGGACTCGTGGGTGGTCGCGAAGCGGAACCTTCGCCGGATGACCCGCATCCCCGAGATCGTCGTCTTCGGGCTGATGCAGCCGGTCATGTTCGTGCTGCTGTTCACCTACGTGATGGGCGGCGCCATCCAGGTGCCGGGCGGCGACCCGAACTCCTACAAGCAGTACCTGATGGCGGGTATCTTCGCGCAGACCGTCACCTTCGCGGTGGCCGGGGCCTCGGCCGGCATCGCGGAGGACATGACCAAGGGCCTGGTGGACCGGTTCCGGTCGCTGCCCATGGCGCGCGCGGCCGTGCTGGTCGGCCGGACGCTGGCCGACCTGGTGCAGACCGCGTTCACGGTGCTGGTGCTGGCGATCGTCGCCTTCCTCATCGGGTGGCGGATCAACAACGGCTTCCTCCAGGCGCTGGGCGGCTTCGGCCTGCTCCTGCTGCTCGGCTACGCCTTCTCCTGGATCGGCGCGCTGATCGGTCTCTCCGTGCGCAGCCCCGAGGCGGCCACCTCGGCCGGGCTGATCTGGCTGTTCCCGCTGACCTTCGTCTCGAACGCCTTCGTACCGGTCTCCGGGATGCCGAGCTGGCTCCAGCCGATCGCCAACTGGAACCCGTTCAGTGCCACGGTGCAGGCCTGCCGCGAGCTGTTCGGCAACCCGACCGGGGCCCCGAACACGTCCTGGCCCATGCAGCACGCCGTCTGGGTCTCGGTCGGCTGGTCGCTGCTGATCATGGCGGTCTTCTCGTACCTGTCCGTACGCAAGTACCGCTCCGCCACGGCCTGAGGTCGGCCCGGCGGAGCGGTACGGGGGAGCGTCGCGGGAGGTCTCAGCCGGTGTAGGGCTTGGCCTCGGTGATCTTCACGTTCGCCTTGCGGCCGTTCGGGAGCTCGTAGGTCACGTCGGTGCCGACCTTCTGGCCGACGATCGCGCGGCCCAGCGGCGACTGCGGGGAGTAGACCTCGATGTCGCTCGACGCGGCCTCGCGGGAGCCGAGCAGGAAGGTCATGGTGTCGTCCAGGTCGCCGTCGAAGGCGACCGTGACGCTCATGCCGGGGCCGACCACGCCGTTGTCCGCGGGAGCCTCGCCGACCTTGGCGCGCTCCAGGAGCTGGGTGAGCTGGCGGATGCGCAGCTCCATCTTGCCCTGCTCCTCGCGCGCGGCGTGGTAGCCGGCGTTCTCCTTGAGGTCGCCCTCTTCGCGGGCCTGCTCGATCTTCTGCGCGATCTCGTTGCGTGCCGGACCCGACAGGTGCTCCAGCTCGGCACGGAGCTGGTTGTACGCCTCCTGGGTGAGCCAGGTGACGTTGTCGCTGGTCTGGGTCACTGGTGCTCCTCGTAGGTACTGGGATACAAATCATCGCCCGCTCGGGGAGAACGGGCGAAACCCCCACCCTAACAATTCCGGCGCGAAGAGTCAGGAGCAGCCGACGAGCTCGCCGGTGGTGCCGCGAGCTGTGGTCTTCAGCACGACCGTCGTCTGCGCCTCGCCGCTGCCCTTGGGGATCTCGACGCTGAGACGGCCGACCTCGTCGCCGTTGTCGTCGCGGGAGCGGACCGTGCAGGAGACCGCCTTGTCGGCGGGCTTGCTGACCTGGAGGGTGATCCTGACCTCGTGGTCGGAGACCACCCGGAAGGTCTGGAGTTCTCCGTTGACGCTCTGGCCGGAGGCGTACTTGTAGCCGATCGCGGCGACCAGGGCCACCACCAGCGCCACGGTGACGTAGTAGAGGCGCTTGCCGCGCACCTTGGCCTTCGCCTCGTCGCGGCGGCCGTAGCGGCCCGCGGGGGGTCGGGTCGGAGCCGCGGCGGGCGCGGGTCCTACGTCCGGGGTGGTATCCGCCATCGGACTTTGGCCTCCTTCGGGGGTTCCGCTCATGATCGCGGAATCAACGGCATGCCCCTGTCCGTCACTATAGGAGTCTGTACCGAAGACGAAGGGCACAGGGGCAGTGACTGAGCAGTTGCGACTGATGGCGGTGCACGCGCACCCGGACGACGAGTCCAGCAAGGGCGCGGCCACCATGGCGATGTACGTCTCACGCGGTGTGGACGTGCTCGTCGCCACATGTACGGGGGGCGAGCGCGGTTCGGTGCTGAACCCCAAGCTCCAGGGCGACCCGTGGATCGAGGAGAACATCCACGAGGTCCGCGCCAAGGAGATGGACGCCGCGCGGGAGATCCTCGGCGTCAAGCAGGCATGGCTGGGCTTCGTCGACTCCGGCCTGCCGGAGGGCGACCCGCTGCCGCCGCTGCCGGAGGGGTGCTTCGCGCTCCAGCCGGTGGAGGAGGCGGCCGGCGCGCTGGTGAAGCTGATCCGCGAGTTCCGTCCGCACGTGGTCACCACGTACGACGAGAACGGCGGCTACCCGCACCCGGACCACATCATGACCCACAAGATCACGATGGTGGCCTTCGACAAGGCGGGTGACCCGGACGCCTACCCCGAGGCGGGCGAGCCGTGGCAGCCGCTGAAGGTCTACTACAACCAGGGCATCTCCCTGGAGCGGATCAGGGCGCTGGACGCGGCGATGAACGAGCGCGGTCTGGAGTCCCCGTACAAGGAGTGGATCGCCCGCTGGGAGGACTCGGACCGCAAGCCGCGCGAGATCACCACGAAGGTGCCCTGTGGCGACTTCTTCGAGATCCGGGACAAGGCGCTGATCGCCCACGCCACCCAGATCGACCCGGACGGCCCGTGGTTCCGGGTGCCCCTGGAGATCCAGCGGGAGGTCTGGCCGACGGAGGACTACGAGCTGGCCCGCTCGCTGGTGGACTCCACGATCCCGGAGGGAGACCTGTTCGACGGGATCCAGGTGGGTGCCGCCAAGATCTCCAACGCCTCCTGAGACCATGGACTCGTGATGACTGCCATGCACCCCGCCGCCACCGCCCTGCTCGCCCTGGACCAGAACAAGGTCACGCCGGGCATCCTCGGCTTCCTGGTCTTCGCCGCACTGGGCGCGGGCACCTGGTGGATCCTCAAGGCGATGAACCGTTCGCTGGGCAAGGTCGACTTCGTCGAGGAGCCCGAGCCCGTCGCCGCCGAGGACCTCAAGAAGCCGTAACGCGAGACGCGAGCTGTTCGCTATTGCGAACAACTTGCAACTAAATATCACCAGCCCCTACGGTGGATCGGCAGCTGATCCACGGAGGGGTGTGTGGCATGGGGACGATCACGCGCATCAAGGGCGCTCTGACCCGGCGCGAGTGGGCCCGGCTGGGGGGCATGGCGGCGTTCGTCCTCGCCCTGCACGTCGTCGGGTGGGGGGTCCTGGCGCTGATCGTCGCCCCCCACCACTACCAGGTGGGCACCCAGGTCTTCGGCATCGGCATGGGCCTGACCGCCTACACGCTCGGCATGCGGCACGCCTTCGACGCCGACCACATCGCGGCGATCGACAACACCACGCGCAAGCTGATGGGTGAGGACAAGCGCCCGCTCTCGGTCGGCTTCTGGTTCTCGCTCGGCCACTCGTCCGTGGTCTTCGGCCTCTGCCTGCTGCTCTCCTTCGGCGTGAAGGCCCTGGCGGGCCAGGTGGAGAACGGCTCCTCGACACTGCAGAGCGTCGCCGGGACCATCGGCACGACCGTCTCCGGCGTCTTCCTGATGCTGATCGCCGTGATCAACGCGGTGGTGCTGGTCGGCATCATCAAGGTCTTCAGGAAGATGCGCGGCGGCCACTACGACGAGGCCGCGCTCGAGGAGCACCTGAACAAGCGCGGGCTGATGAACCGCATCCTGGGCCGGGTCACCAAGGCCGTCACCAAGCCGTGGCACATGTATCCGGTCGGCCTGCTGTTCGGCCTCGGCTTCGACACCGCCACCGAGGTCTCGCTGCTGGTGCTCGCGGGTGGCGCCTCGGCGTTCTCGCTGCCCTGGTACGCGATCCTGACCCTGCCGGTCCTCTTCGCCGCTGGCATGTCGCTGCTGGACACCATCGACGGCTCGTTCATGAACTTCGCCTACGAGTGGGCGTTCTCGCAGCCGGTCCGCAAGGTCTACTACAACATCACCATCACCGGGCTCTCGGTGGCGGTCGCCGTGATCATCGGCGGCATCGAGCTGACCGGGCTGCTGGCCGAGAAGCTGAACATCAGCGGCGGCGTGGTCGGCTGGATCGCCGGGCTGAACCTGAACAACGTCGGCTTCGTGATCGTCGGGCTCTTCGTGGCCACCTGGGTGGTGGCGCTCGCGTTCTGGCGCTTCGGCCGGGTCGAGGAGAAGTGGGCGCTCGCGCCCGCCACCGGCGAGGAGTAGGACCTTCGTCAGGTCCAGGTCGGGACGTTGCACCGCAGATTCGGCGCCGGGTGCGGCGCGAATCTGGGAGGTATGCAACAGGTAAGCCAGCGCACCACAGCCGAACCGGAGTCCGTACCAGCGCCGGGAGCAGAACCCGACGGCGCCCAGTACCGTCCCGGAAGGACCATCACCGACTGGAAGCCCGAGGACGAGGCCTTCTGGCTGACCCGGGGCCGCAAGGTCGCCGCCCGGAACCTGTGGATCTCCGTCCCGGCCCTGCTGCTCGGCTTCGTGGTCTGGCAGGTCTGGTCCGTGACGGTGGTCAACCTGCAGGCCGTCGGCTTCCCGTTCAGCGCCTCGCAGCTGTTCTGGCTCACCGCGGTGCCCGGCCTGACCGGCGGCACGCTGCGGATCGTCTACACCTTCGTGATGCCGCTGGTCGGCGGGCGCAGGTGGACCGCGCTCAGCACGGTCGTGCTGGTGGTCCCGCTCGCCTGGCTCGGCTTCGCGGTGCAGGACACCTCGACGCCGTACTGGGTGATGCTGCTGATCGCCGCGCTGTGCGGCATGGGCGGCGCCAACTTCGCCTCGTCCATGGTCAACATCGGTTTCTTCTACCCCAAGCGCCTCAAGGGCAACGCGCTCGGCATCAACGGCGGGCTCGGCAACCTCGGCGTCTCGGTGGTTCAGCTGGTCGCCCCGCTGGTCGTGACCGCGGGTGTGCTGCTGGCCCCGGCCGGCGGGCCGCAGGCCAAGAAGGCGGGCGGGCAGGTCTGGCTCCAGAACGGCGCCCTCCTCTGGATCCCGCTGCTGCTGGTGATGGCCGGGCTGGCCTGGTTCCTGATGAACGACCTCAAGGCCTCGGCAGCGCCCTTCCGCAAGCAGCGGGTGGTCTTCAAGCGCTCCAACACCTGGCTGATGACCTGGCTCTACGTCGGCACCTTCGGCTCGTTCATCGGCTTCGCGGCGGCGCTGCCGCTGCTGATCAAGACCACCTTCACCCCGCTGAACCCGGCCTACTCGGCCACCACCTACGCCTGGCTCGGCCCGCTGTGCGGCGCGCTCACCCGCTGGGGCGGCGGCTGGCTGGCGGACCGCATCGGCGGCGCGAAGGTCACCCTGATCTCCTTCGCCGGCATGGCGGCGTCGATCGTGGCGGTCATCGCCTTCCTGCCGTCCGGCGGCGCGGGCGGCAACTTCTGGGGCTTCCTGATCGCGTTCCTGTGCGCGTTCTCCTTCTCGGGCCTCGGCAACGGCTCGACGTTCCAGCAGATCCCGGTGATCTTCCGCAACCGCGCGCTGCGGGCCGCCTCCGGCAAGGGCGAGGCGGCACAGGCCGCGGCGCTGCGGCAGGCGGAGATGGAGTCCGGCGCGGTGACCGGGTTCTCCTCGGCGATCGCGGCGTACGGGTTCTTCTTCATCCCGGCGATGTTCGCGAACTTCTCGGTGACCAGTGCGCTGTGGAGCTTCGTCGCCTTCTACGGCACCTGCCTCGTCGTCTGCTGGCTCCGCTACGCACGCCGCGGCGCGCCCGACCCGAGCTAGGGCCTGACCGGTCCCGGAGCCGGTCCGGGTCAGTGGTGGAAGCCGCTCCTGGCCTGCACGCCGTGCTCGGTTCCCGGGCTCGGCTGGGCCTGGAGCTCGGGAATGAGCCGGGCCAGGTCGTTCAGGAGCATGTCGGCCAGGTCGAGGGTGAACCCGTTGCGGATGACGATACGGATCACCGCCAGATCGGTCCGGTTCTCCGGGAAGGTGTACGCCGGGACCAGCCAGCCGCGTTCGCGGAGCCTGCGGGAGACGTCGAACACGTCGAAGGACGTCACGTCGTCCGTCGTGGTGAAGGCGAAGACGGGCAGCTCGTCGCCGCGCGTCAGCAGCCGGAAGGGGCCGAGGGCGGCGATGCCCTCGGCCAGCCGGATGGCGACGTCACGGCTCGCCTGCTGGACGGCCGTGTAGCCGGCGCGGCCCAGACGGAGGAAGTTGTAGTACTGGGCGATCACCTGCGCGCCGGGGCGCGAGAAGTTGAGGGCGAAGGTCGGCATGTTGCCGCCGAGGTAGTTGACCCGGAAGACCAGTTCCTCCGGCAGCGCCTCCGCGTCACGCCACAGTGCCCAGCCGACGCCGGGGTAGACCAGGCCGTACTTGTGGCCCGAGGTGTTGATCGACGCGACGCGCGGCAGACGGAAGTCCCAGAGCAGGTCCGGGTCGAGGAAGGGCGCGATCATGCCGCCGGACGCGCCGTCGACGTGGACGGGGACGTTCAGGCCGGTGCGCTCCTGCAGTGCGTCCAGCGCGTCGGAGATCTCCTTGACCGGCTCGAAGCTGCCGTCGAAGGTCGAGCCGAGCACGGCGACGACACCGATGGTGTTCTCGTCGACCAGGGCCAGCGCGGACTCCGCGTCGAGGTGGAAGCGGTCGCCCTCCATGGGAGCCAGTCGGCACTCGACCTCCCAGAAGTTGCAGAACTTCTCCCAGCAGACCTGGACGTTGGCGCCCATCACCAGATTGGGTCTGGCGGTGCCGTTGTCGTACTTCTCCCGGTTGCGCTGCATCCAGCGACGCTTCAGGGCCATTCCGGCCAGCATGCAGGCCTCGCTGGAGCCCGTGGTGGAGCAGCCCACCGCCTGGGTCGGATCCGGCGCGTGCCACAGGTCGGCGAGGATGTTCACACAGCGGCGCTCGAACTCGGCCGTCTGGGGGTACTCGTCCTTGTCGATCATGTTCTTGTCGAGGCACTCGCCGATGAGCTCGGTCACCTGCGGGTCCATCCAGGTGGTCACGAAGGTGGCGAGGTTGAGCCGCGCGTTGCCGTCGAGCAGGAGCTCGTCGCGGATCAGCTGGTGGGTGATTGCGGCCGGGAGCGGGCCCGGCGGAATCCGGTTCTTCGGGACCGCCTGCTCCATCCCGTTGAGGAGGTCCTCCACGCCGGTCACGCGCGGGAGGTCCAGTGGGTGTTGCTTGTCCTGTCCCTGATGCAGCGCCATGTGGTCCACCCTAGGCGCGGCAGCCGCCGCGGTCGCGCCGGGAAACGCTTGCTTCGAGTGCGCTCCAAGAGCGTTGGATGGGCGTCATGGAATACACGCAGCTCGGACGCACCGGGGTCAAGGTCAGCCGTCTCGTCCTCGGCACGATGAACTTCGGCCCGCAGACCGACGAGGCCGCAAGCCACGACCTGATGGACGCCGCCCTCGACGCGGGGATCAACTTCTTCGACACTGCCAACATCTACGGCGTCACCGAACACAAGGGCCTGACCGAGGAGATCCTCGGCTCCTGGTTCGCCAAGGGCGGCGGCCGGCGCGAGAAGGTCGTGCTGGCCACCAAGGTCTACGGCAACATGATCGACGGTGAGGGCATCGTCGACGCCTCCTGGCCCAACTTCGACCGGCTCTCGGCCGTCAACATCCGCCGGGCCGTCGAGGCCAGCCTGCGCCGGCTCGGCACGGACCACATCGACGTCTACCAGTTCCACCACGTCGACCGGCTGACCTCGTTCGAGGAGATCTGGCAGGCCGTCGACGTGCTGGTCCAGCAGGGCAAGATCCTCTACGCGGGCTCGTCGAACTTCGCCGGCTACAAGATCGCCCAGGCCAACGAGACCGCCCGGCGCGGGCGGCTGGGGCTCGGCCTGGTGAGCGAGCAGTGCCTGTACAACCTCGTCGAGCGGCGCGCCGAGCTGGAGGTGATCCCGGCGGCGCAGGAGTACGGGCTCGGGGTCATCCCGTGGTCGCCGTTGCACCAGGGCCTGCTCGGCGGTGCGCTGCGCAAGGAGGCCGAGGGGAGCGGCGCCCGCACCAGGGTGGGCCGCTCGGCGGCGGGGCTCGGCGATCCGGTGCTGCGCGCCAAGGTGCAGGCGTACGAGGACCTGGTGGCCAAGCACGACCTGGAGCCCGGTGAGGTGGCGCTGGCCTGGCTGCTGACCCGACCCGGCGTCACCGGTCCGATCGTCGGCCCGCGCACCCGGGAGCAACTGGACTCCGCGCTGCGCGCGGTGGAGCTGACGCTCTCGGCGGAGCTGCTGGCCGGGCTCGACGAGATCTTCCCCGGCCCGGGCCCCGCACCGGAGGCGTTCGCCTGGTAGTCCGGCGCGCGGCGGGTTCAGGCGGGGTTCGGGCGGGGTTCGCCGGGGTTCGCCGGGGTTCGCGGTCAGGACGGCGGCTGGTAGCCGGGGTCGAGGCCCCGGCCGATGTCCTCGGGCACCATGACCGGGGAGAAGGTCACCTCGGCGCCGAGCTCCTGGAAGAACGGCTCGGCGATCGACGGCATCTGCGCGGGTTCCTTCATGTCGAACACGACGAAGCCGCCTCGCTGTCCGTCGATGGTGGCGAAGTAGGCGGCTTCGGGCTGGAGGCGGCCGAGATTGGTCTGCATGAACTCGGCGAGACGTTTGTCGGTGATGGCCTGACTGGTCTTGTCGTTGTCGAGGCGGATCGTCATGAGCATGCGCATGAGTTCCACCTCCTTTCGTCGGTGGGCTACGCATCCATCGTCGTCCCGCCCGGGGGGTGCCGCACGCCCAGCCCGGCGACCCGTTCGCGCAGCAACGCGCGCTCGGCCTCGTTGCGGGTGAGGGCCGCCGCGCGCTCGAACTCCGCACGCGCCTCGTCCGCGCGGCCCAGGCGCGCCAGCAGGTCCCCGCGGACGCTGGGCAGCAGGTGGTAGTCGCGCAGCGCGGGCGCCCCGGCCACCGCGTCGAGCACCGCGAGGCCCGCCTGCGGCCCCTCGGCCATGCCGACGGCGACGGCCCGGTTCACCTCGACGACGGGGGAGCCGGTCGACGCGGCGAGCGCGCCGTAGAGGCGGGCGATCGCCCGCCAGTCGGTGGTCTGCGCGGTGGGCGCGCTCGCGTGGCAGGCGGCGATCGCCGCCTGCAGGGCGTAGGGCCCGGGCCTCTCGCCCCGGGCGCGGGCCCGCTCGTCGGCGCGGGCGAGCGCCGCGAAGCCGCGGCGGACCAGCAGCCCGTCCCAGCGGGACCGGTCCTGGTCGAGCAGCAGCACCGGCGCGCCGGCCGAGTCCACCCGGGCGCGCGACCGGGAGGCCTGCAACTCCAGCAGCGCCGCCAGTCCGTGCACCTCGGGCTCCTGTGGCAGCAGCCCGGTGAGGACACGGGCCAGCCGCAGCGCGTCCTCGCACAGGGCGGGGCGCATCCACTCCTCCCCGGCGGTGGCCGAGTAGCCCTCGTTGAAGACGAGGTAGACCACCTCCAGCACGGAGGCCAGCCGTTCCCGCAGCTCCGCGCCTTGCGGCACCTCGAAGGGCAAGCGCTTGGCGGCGATCGTGCGTTTGGCGCGCACGATCCTCTGGGCGACGGTCGGCTCCGGCACCAGGAAGGCGCGGGCGATCTCGTCCGTGGTCAGCCCGCCGAGCAGCCGCAGGGTCAGCGCGACGCGCGCCTCGCGGCCCAGCACCGGGTGGCAGGCGGTGAAGACCAGGCGCAGCAGGTCGTCCTGGATCCCCTTCGGGTCCGCCGCCTCCGGCTCCCAGCTTCTGAGCTGCTGGGCGATCTCCTGCTCGTGGCCGAGCAGTCGCAGTCTGTGGGCGAGGCGCTCGTTGCGCCGGATCCCGTCGATCGCGCGGCGCTTGGCGGTGGTCGTCAGCCAGGCGCCCGGGTTGCGCGGCACGCCCTCGGCGGGCCACTGCTCCAGCGCGGCGACGAGGGCGTCCTGGGCCAGCTCCTCGGCGAGGTCGAGGTCCCGGACCAGCCGGGTCAGCCCGGCGATCAGCCGCGGCGCCTCGATCCGCCACACCGCCTCGACGGCGGCGCGGGCGTCGCCGCCGGCCCCGGTGCCTGCCCCGGTGCGGGCCGGGGTGGTCGGGTCGGTACCCGTGTCGGTGGTCTCGTTCTCCGCCTTCTCCGCCACGGGTACCAATGACAGCACGCCCGGGTCTACTCCGGGGACTCGACCTGGCGGATCTCGGTCTCGATGTCCCACTCCGGCCCGTGCAGGGCCAGGAAGCGGGAGGCCCAGGCCTTGGCCTCGGCCTGGTCGGCCACGTCGAGCATGCAGTAGCCGCCGATGAACTCCTTGGCCTCCGCGAACGGGCCGTCGACCACGGTCTGCTGTCCGCCGGTCTGCCGGATCCGGACCGACTCGTCCAGCGGGCGCAGGCCGCCGGTGTCGACGAGTACACCCGCCTTCGTCATGTCGGCGATCAGCTCACCCATCTCCGTCATCAGCTTCTCGTCGGGACCGGCTTCCGGCAGTGTGGCGGGGTCGAGACGGAGCAGCATCATGAAACGCATGGCGGTGTCCTTTCGGGTGGTTCGGTCCGAGCCTTTCGTGAACGCGTCGTTCGGCGCGACCCGGAATCGACACCCGCCGCGAAGAAATCTCAGACGGATCGGTTCACAGCCGCGTCGCGGCGGACCGCCGTCGGCGTCGCGGCCCACCAGCGCCGGCAGCAGCGGGTGAGCGCCGACTGCTCGGAGAGCCCCAGCAGCGCGGCGATCTGCGAGAGCGGCAGGTCCGTCGCGGTCAGGTACCGGTGCGCGGCGTCGCGGCGCTCCGCGTCGAGGATCTGCGCGAAGGTGGTGCCGTGGTCGGCGGCGGCCAGCTCCAGGGCCCTCCCGGCGGCGTGGTCCAACTTCGCGCTGTGCATCGGCTACACCAACGCCTCCTGGTCCCTGCGGGCCGACCTCACCTCCCGGCTGGTCTGCAAGGTCCTGGGCCACATGTCCCGCCACGACTACGCGGCCGTCGTCCCCCGCCCCGAGGGCCCGCTGGCCGAGCGCCCCCTGCTCGACCTCGCCTCCGGTTGCGTCCAGCGTTCCGTCGCCGCCTTCCCCCGCCAGGGCGACCGCCGCCCCTGGCAGGTCCGCCAGAACTACCTCCTGGACGCGGCCACCACGCTGCGCACCCGACTGGACCGCACCCTCGTCCCGACCCCGCGCTCCGCCGTCCGCGGCGGTGCCGCACCCGCGTCCGTGCCGCACCCGCGTCCGTGCCGGAGGTCGAGTAGGTCCGACGCGGCGCGTCTCACACGTAGGCGCGGGGGTGGGGCGCCGCGGCCGTGACGCCGGTCCGGTTCTCGCGGCCGGTCAGGAGGCGGCCGCGCAGGACGATGGTGCCGAGACGCACGACCACCTCGCTGAGGGCCATCAGGACCAGGGCGGCCACCCAGGCCTGGCCGCTGGTGATGTGGTGGGCGGCGGAGAAGTGGGCCAGCTGGGTCTCTCCGGAGGTGTGCGAGGACCAGACGGCGAAGCCGAGCCTGAAGCCCATGCTGAGGACCCACAGGGCGGCGGCGCCCGCGGTGGCCTTGACGCGCACGGAGCCGTCGAGCGTGCGGACGCGGGTGAGCAGGCCGCCGAGCAGGCCGAACGTCACGCCGATGCCCGTGAACAGCCCCACCAGGACGGCGTCGTTCCCGGCGGTGGGGATGGAGTGCAGGTAGCTGTAGGCCACCCAGCCGACGATGCCCAGCGGCAGCAGCACGGTGCGCGCCGTGAGCCGCTCCTCGCGCAGCTGGCGGAAGACGATGAGGAGGAGAGCGAGGTCGATGATCCAGTCGGTGAGCGTCATGCGTCCGACTATGGGTTCCGGCGGTGCGCAAGTGCTCAGCCCCTGGATGGAACCCCGGGTGGACCCGCGCGTCCACCCGGGGATGGACAAAAGCCTCCCGATCCGCGCATCACGGCGCGGGGCGTGAAACGCTACTGCGCATGAACCGGCTCGCGGACGCCACCTCGCCCTATCTCCAGCAGCACGCCGACAACCCGGTCGACTGGTGGGAGTGGGGTGACGAGGCGTTCGCCGCGGCGCGGGAGCGGGACGTGCCGATCCTGCTGAGCGTCGGCTACGCCGCCTGTCACTGGTGTCATGTCATGGCGCACGAGAGCTTCGAGGACGCCGGGCTCGCGGAGTACCTGAACGAGCACTTCGTCGCGGTGAAGGTGGACCGCGAGGAGCGGCCGGACGTGGACGCGGTCTACATGGAGGCCGTGCAGGCCGCCACCGGGCAGGGCGGGTGGCCGATGACGGTGTTCCTGACGCCCGAGGGGGAGCCGTTCTACTTCGGCACGTACTTCCCGCCGCAGCCCCGGCACGGCCTGCCCTCGTTCCGGCAGGTGCTGGAGGGCGTCGCCGACGCGTGGCGGGGACGGCGCGAGGAGGTCGCCGAGGTGGCGCACCGGATCGTGCACGAGCTCAGCGGGCGCGGCGGTGTGTACGCGGGGCTCGCCGCCGCGGACGTGCCCGGGGCGGAGGCGATGCGGCAGGCGCTCGCGGGTCTCGGGCGGGAGTTCGACGAGCGGAACGGCGGGTTCGGCGGCGCGCCGAAGTTCCCGCCGTCGATGGTGCTGGAGTTCCTGCTGCGCCACCATGCCGCGACCGGCTCGCGGGCCGCGCTGGACCTGGTCGAGCGCACCTGTGCGGCCATGGCCCGCGGCGGCATCCACGACCAGCTCGGCGGCGGCTTCGCCCGCTACTCGGTCGACGCACGCTGGGTCGTGCCGCACTTCGAGAAGATGCTCTACGACAACGCGCTCCTGCTCCGGGTCTACCTGCACCTGTGGCGGGCCACCGGCAGCCCCCTCGCACGGCGCGTCGCCGAGGACACGGCGGACTTCCTGCTGCGTGAACTGCGCACACCCGAGGGTGGCTTCGCCTCCGCGCTGGACGCGGACAGTGCCGGGCCGGACGGCGGCCACCACGAGGGCGCCTTCTACGTGTGGACGCCCGGGCAACTCGTCGACGCGCTCGGCGAGGAGGACGGCCGCCGCGCGGCCGAGCGCTACGGGGTGACGCCGCAGGGCACCTTCGAGGAGGGCGCCTCCGTCCTGCAGTGGCCGGGCGAGGACGAGCCCGGCGACGCGGACGAGCAGACGCGGGTCCGGCTCCTCGCCACGCGTGACCTGCGGCCGCGTCCCGCGCGGGACGAGAAGGTCGTCGCCGCCTGGAACGGCCTGGCGATCGCCGCGCTCGCCGAGGCCGGCGCGCTGCTCGACCGTCCGGACTGCCTCGACGCGGCGGTCGTCGCCGCCGCGCTGCTGCTGGACGTGCACCGCGACGCGGCGGGCCGGCTGTGCCGCACCTCGCGTGACGGGGTGGCCGGGAAGAACGCCGGCGTGCTGGAGGACTACGGCGACGTCGCCGAGGGTCTGCTCGTCCTGCACGGCGTCACCGGCGACACGCGCTGGCTCGACGCCGCCGGGGACCTGCTCGACGTGGTGTTGACCCGGTTCACGGACGAAACGTCAGGAGCGCTCTACGACACGCCCTCCGACGGTGAACAGCTGATCCGCCGCCCGCAGGACCCGACCGACAACGCCGCGCCCTCCGGCTGGACGGCGGCCGCCGGTGCGCTGCTCTCCTATGCCGCGCTCACCGACTCCGAGCGCCACCGCACCGCCGCCGAGCGTGCGTCGACCGTCGTCACGCCGCTGGCCGGGCAGGCGCCGCGCTTCGTCGGCTGGGGGCTCGCGGTGGCGCAGGCGCTGCTCGACGGACCCCGCAAGGTCGCTCTCGCGGGAGCGCCGGATGATCCGGCCACCGCCGCGCTGCGCCTGGCCGCGCTGTCCGGAACGGCGCCCGGTCTGGTGGTGGCGGTGGCCGGCCCGGAGCAGCCGCTCGTCGACGGGTCGCCAGCCGCCTACCTCTGCCGCGGGTTCGTCTGCGAGGCACCGGTCACCGATCCGAAGTGGCTCGCCGAAGGCCTTCGTTCGGTGCCCGGCCCGCCGCAGGAATAAGGAAATCCGGTCTATTGTGGAAACTCTTTTCCCTTGCTGTGCAGCGCGGTTGGCACAACATCAAAGAATCGACCAATAGGATGAGTGGGCTGCGCGGACCTGACAGGTAGTGTGCGTCACATCACACATTCCCAGTCGGGTATGTGGACCTGGGAGGTCCGGTGGGGGAACGGCTCAGTTTCAGGATCCTGGGCCCACTGACGGTGACGGCGGGTTTACGGCCGATCGCCGTCGGTGGTGCTCGCCAACGCACCATCCTCGGCATGCTGCTGTTGCGCGCCGGCCGGATCGTGCCGGTGGACGCCTTGGTCGACGAGGTGTGGAGCGGGAGGCCACCGGCGACCGCGAGAACCCAGGTCGCGATTGTGATCGCCGCCCTGCGCAAGGCCTTTCGGGCCGAGGGTGCCGGCGCCGAGATCATCGTGACCGTGCACCCCGGCTACCAGTTCAACCCCGACGGTCACCACCTGGACTCGACCGACTTCAGCCGGCTCGTGGCCGAGGCCGAGCTGGCCGCGCGGGCCGGGCGGCTGGAGGACGCCTCCCGGCTCTACGGCGAGTCCCTGGAGCTGTGGCGGGGGCCGGCGCTGTCCGGCGTCACCGGATCCCTGGTCGAGGACGAGGCCGCACGCCTGGAGGAGCAGCGGCTCAACGCCTACGACGACGCCACCGCCGTCGGGCTGGAGCTCGGCCAGGACCAGGAACTCGTCCCGCGCCTGGCGCTCGTCGCCCGCGAACACCCGCTGCGGGAGCGCACCCGCCACCACCTGATGCTGGCTCAGTACCGGTCCGGGCGCCGCGCCGAGGCACTGGAGACCTTCCGTGAGGCCCGGCGGCAGTTCATCGAGGAACTCGGCATGGATCCGGGCCCGTTGCTCCAGGATCTGCACGACGCGGTGCTGCGGGACGACCCGGCGCTCACCCTGGCCGCCGCCCAGCCCTCGCGGGCCGAAGCGCAGGGTCACGCGCGCGCGGCGACCGGCACCGTCGCCGAGACGGCGGTGACGGTCGCGGCCGAGCCGCCGGTCGAGGTGGGGGTGATCCCGTCCGAACTGCCTCCGGACGTCCCGGGTTTCACCGGGCGCGAGGAGGAGCTGAAGTGCCTGGACAGCTTGCTCGGGACAGTCGAGTCCGATCCCTCGCGGAGCACCGCGCCGACCGTCGGCCTGGTGACGGGCGTGGCCGGCGTCGGCAAGACCGGCCTCGCGGTGCGCTGGGCGAACCGTGTCGCGGAGCAGTTCCCCGACGGCCGCCTCTTCGTCGACCTGCGCGGCTACGACGAGCAGTCCGAGGCGGTCACCACCTCCGACGTGCTGGGCCGGTTCCTGCGGTCGCTCGGGGTGCCGAGCCAGCGGATACCGGCCGGGCTCGAGGAGCGGACCGCCCTCTACCGCAGCGTGCTGGCCGACCGGCGGGTGCTGCTGGTCCTCGACAACGTCCGCACCTTCGCGCAGATCCGCGCGCTGCTGCCCGGCCGGGGCGGCAGCTGCGTGCTGATCACCAGCAGGGAGCAACTGGAGCAACTGGTCACCTGGCCCGCCGAGGCGCGGGTGCACCTGGGCCTGCTGCCGGCGTCGGACGCCGCCGAACTGCTCTGCCGGATCGTGGGCCGGCCGCGGATAGAGGGCGCCCCCGACGCGACGGACCGGCTGGTCGAACTCTGCGACCGGCTGCCGCTCGCCCTGCGGATCGCAGGTGCCCGGCTCGCCTCCAAGCCGCACTGGACCGCCCACCACCTGGTCAGCCGGCTCAACGACCAGCGGCGGCGCCTTGACGAGCTCAGCCAGGGGGAGTCCCAGATCCGGGCGAGCTTCGCGATGAGCTACCGCTACCTCTCCGACAAGGCGGCCAGGCTCTACCGCCGCCTGGGCCTGCTCGACGTCCCCGACTTCACCGCGTGGGTGGGCGCGGCCCTGCTGGACACCGGCGTCATGAACGCGGAGCTGCTGATCGAGCAGCTGATCGACGCGCAGTTCGTCGAGGTGGTCGGCGTGGACGCGACCGGCGCCTTCCGCTACCGGCTGCAGAACCTGATGCGCCTGTACGCGGGGGAGCGCGCCGTCGAGGAGGAGCCCGAGGCCGAGCGCGCCGCCGCCCGGGACCGGGTCTTCGGCACCTACCTGACCATCGCCCAGGAGGCGCACCACCGGGAGCACGTGGGCGACAACAGCGTCGTCCACAGCACCGCCGAGCGCCTCGACGTCCCCGCCACCCTGCTGGAGGAGCTGCTGGCCGACCCGCTGGAGTGGTACGAGGCCGAGCGGCTCTCGCTGATCGCCCTGATCCAGCAGGCCGCCCGCGCCGGGCGGGCGGACGTCGCCTGGGACCTGACCGCGTCGATGATCCGGCTGTTCGAGACCCGCAACTACACCGAGGACTGGCGGGTCTGCGCGCAGCTCTCGCTGGAGGCCTCCCGGCAGGCCGGTGACGTGCTGGGCCAGGCCGTGATGCGGCACTACCTCGGGTCGATGCACCTGTACCTCCAGCGGTTCGACCCGGCGGTGACCGAGCTGGAGGCCGCACTGGAACTGCACGAGCGGGCCGGCTCCGCCCTCGGCCGGGCCATGACGCTGCGGAACCTGGCCATCGTCGACCGGATCCAGGGCCGGCTGGACCTCGCGCTGGAGCGCCTGGAGGAAGCCCTGGACGGTTTCCGCCAGGCCGGCGACCTGGTGCAGGAGGCCCACGCGCTGACCAATCTGGCGCAGGTGCGCACCGACCAGGGGCGGGCCGAACTCGCGGTCGACCTCGCGCTGGAGGCGGTGCGGCTGTGCGAGCGGCTCGGCGACGGCGAGGCGGAGAAGCGGGGTCTGGCCCAGGCGGAGCACCGGCTGGCCCGGGCCTATCTGGCGCTGGACCGGTACGCGGAGGCGGAGGCGGCCTTCGCCCGGGTGGCGGAGATCTCCCGGGGCAAGTCCGACGTCATGGGGCTGGGTTACGCCCTGTGGGGGCTGGGCGAGAGCAGGCTCGCCGCCGGTGATCCGGCCACCGCTCTGCACCATCTCGACGAGGCACGGGAGTTGGCCCAGCGCACGGTCAGCCCGCTGATGGAGGGGCAGATCCTGCTGGTGCGCGCACAGTCCCGCGTCGCCCTCGGCGACCCGGCCACCGCCCGCGACGACCTCACCGCCGCCGTCGTGGCGTTCTCCACCGTCGACGCGCCCAGCTGGCAGGCCCGGGCCCGGGAGGCGCTCGGCGAGCTGGGGTGAGCCGGAGCCGGTCCGCCGTCGCGGCCGGGTCGGCGGCATAGGGCTCCGATAGGTCGGCTTCCTAGCGTGCAGGCACGCCTTGTTGCCGACCTGTGGAGTCTGCCATGCCGCCGACCATCGGGGCTCCGTCGTTCGCCGTCGTACCCGGTACCCAAGTGGAGCGGGTGCTGCGGGGCCGTCACCGTGAGGTGGTGCGGCTGATCGAGGAGACGTACCGCCTGCACGGGGCGGGGGACACCGTCAACCCTCCCTCCTACTTCCTCCGGTTCCCTGACCGGCCCAGCTCGCGGATCATCGCCCTGCCCGCGTCCGTCCGAGGTCCCGCGCCGACGGACGGGATCAAGTGGATCTCCAGCTTCCCCGAGAACGTGGCGCAGGGACTGCCGCGCGCCAGCGCCGTGCTGATCCTGAACGATCCGGCCACCGGATACCCGCTGGCCTGTCTCGAGTCGTCCATCATCAGCGCCGTCCGCACCGCCGCCTCCGCCGCGCTCGCCGCGGACCGGCTCTCGGCGGGGCGCGGGCGTCCGCGCCGGATCGGCTTCATCGGGCTCGGCCTGATCGCCCGCTACATCCACGAGTACCTGGCCGGCACCGGCTGGGAGTTCGAGGAGATCGGGCTCTACGACCTGAGCACGGAGCACGCCGCCGGCTTCGCCGACCACCTGCACCGGTCGGGCGCGGCCGACAGCGCAAAGGTGGAGATCAAGGCCACGCCGGAGGCCCTGATCCGCGACAGCGACCTGGTCGTCTTCGCGACGGTGGCGGGCGTCCCGCACGTCACCGAGCCGCGCTGGTTCGACCACAACCCGCTGGTCCTGCACGTCTCGTTGCGGGACCTGGCCCCCGAGGTGGTCCTCAGCGGCCTGAACGTCGTCGACGACGTCGAGCACTGCCTGAAGGCCGACACCTCCGTCCACCTCGCCGAACAGCGCACCGGCAGCCGTCAGTTCGTCGACGGGACGCTGTACGACGTGCTCACCGGCCGGCTGGAGATCCCCGCCGGCGTTCCGGTGTTCTTCTCCCCCTTCGGTCTCGGCGTGCTCGACCTCGCGGTCGGCAGGCACGTGCTGGACACCCTCCGCGGGACCGGGGACCTCGCCGTCGTGGACGGCTTCTTCCACGAGCTTCGTCGTTATGGCTGACCGCCGAAGGAGGACCTGGTGACCACACTGCTCGATCCCCCCGTGCCCGCCACCGCGGGCACGGGGGCTCCCGTCTCCGTGCACGTCACGGAGGACCGGCTCGCCCCGCACTCGGCGCTGCGGCTCTACGCCGCGCTCAGAGCGCGCGGCGAGCCGGACGTGTTCCTGCTGGAGGGCCTGGAGGGGCCCGGCGCCGACCCCGGCGTCACGGTGCTGGGCCGCGGAGCGCTGGCGGAGATCCGGGTGCTGCCCGACCGGGTGGACCTCTCCGGGCGCGCCCCGCTGGTACGGGCCCTGGCCCGGGTCGCGGAGGAGTGCGGACTGGCCCCGCAGGGGGCGGTGACCGGCAAGGACGGCCCGGTCTACGGGTACGGCCTCGCCGGACCCGAGGAACTGTGGGCGTTCCTGCGTGCCGTCAACGGCGTCTTCGCGGTGAGCGACGGCGCGTCCGGTGCGTCCGGAACGCCGGGTGCGTCCGGGGCGTCCGGGCCCGGGGCCGGGTACGCCTTCGGTTTCCTGGCCACGGTCGGCTACGGCGCCGCCTGGCACATGGAGCAGCTGCCGCCGCGCACCGCCCCCGAGGGCGGCTGGGAGCGCGAGCCCGACCTGGTGCTCACGCTGTTCCGGCAGACCCTCTGGTACGAGGACGTGGCCGGCACGGGCGCGCCCCGGCTGCTGACGGCGTCCAGCCCGCACTTCGGCGACCGGCGGGCCGCCGCGGCGGACGGCCGTCAGGCACCGGAGGCCGAGGAGCTGGGCCGGATCGCGGCCGTGTCGGCCGCCGGGCCCGGCAGCCTGCCACCGGTGCCCACGGCGCCCGCGCCGACGCACGTCGGGCGCACCGTGGACGAGCCGGTCTTCCTGGAGCGGGTCGAGCGCGCCCTCGGGCACATCGCCGTCGGCGACATCTACCAGATCCAGCTGGGCCACCGGATCGAGGTGGAGACGACGCTGAGCCCGTTCGACGTCTACCGGCGCCTGCGGGCGCGGAACCCCTCCCCCTACATGTACCTGGTGCCGCGCGGCGGCCAGACCCTGATCGGGTCCAGCCCCGAGGTCCTCTTCCGGTGCGAGGACGGCGAGCTGGTGATGCGCCCGATCGCCGGCACCACCCCGCGCAGCGGCGACCTTGAGGTCGACGCGGCCCGGATCGCGGAGCTCACGGCCAGCGAGAAGGAGCAGGCCGAGCACGTGATGCTGGTCGACCTGTGCCGCAACGACGTCGGCCGGGTCTGCCGGCCGACGACGCTGGCCACCGAGGGCATGATGACGGTCGAGCGTTTCTCGCACGTCTTCCACCTGGTCTCCACGGTGCGCGGCGAGCTCGCGGCCGGGGAGGACGTCTGGTCGGTGCTGGCGGCGACCTTCCCGGCCGGAACCGTCACCGGGGCACCGAAGATCCGCGCGATGGAGCTGATCCAGGAGCTGGAGCCGGAGCCCGCGCAGCGCGGCATGTACGCCGGCGCCGTGGGCCTGATCGACCTGCGTGGCTGGTCCCAACTGGCCCTGTGCATCCGCACCGTGGTCCACGACGGGGAGCGGTTCGCCACGCGCAGCTGCGCCGGGATCGTCGCCGACTCCGACCCGCGGGCGGAGTGGCGGGAGACCCTGCACAAGATGGGAGCCGCCTACTGGGCGCTGACCGGTGAGGAGTTGCGGTCGTGAGAGTCCTGCTCGTCGACGCCTACGACAGTTTCACGCACATCATCGACCAGTACCTGCGCACCCTCGGGGCGGAGACCGAAGTCGTGCGCTCCCGCACCGAGACACCCGAGCGCCTGGCCGAACGGCTGCCCGACGCCGTGGTGCTGGGGCCCGGACCCGGGCATCCGGCCGAGTCCGGGCACGTCGAGCTGGTGCACGCCTTCGCGGGGCGCGTGCCGCTGCTCGGCATCTGCCTGGGACACCAGGCCATCGCACTCGCCTACGGCGGCCGGGTGACCGTCGCGGACCGGCTCAAGCACGGCAAGACCAGCGAGGTGAGCCACGACGGGGCCGGCGTCTTCCGCGGCCTGGGCGGTGGGGGCCAGGGGACCATGAAAGTGACGCGTTATCACTCCCTCATCGTCGCCGAACCCCTGCCCGACGGGCTCGTGGCCAGCGCCCATGCCCTGGACGACGGATATGTCATGGGTCTGCGGCATCGCACCGACGCGGTGGAGGGGGTGCAGTTCCACCCCGAGTCCATCACCACGGTCGGCGGACTGCGGCTGCTCGACAACTTCCTCGCGGCCCGGGTCTGATTCGGGGCGCACGATATCACCGCAGGTCAGCGGCGCGGAGTCCCCTCGGGGGCTCCGCGCCGCCACGTTCGGCGCGAGCTCGGGGACGGCTCCGGCGAGGCTCCGGCGAGGCTCTATCGCCGGGCAAAAGCCGGACGATATGGCGCCGAAGTCGCCGCTCCGTAGCGTTCTTGTTGTCAGCAGAGAGCGCACCGGGGGGTGCGCGACACAAGGGGAGTGAACTGACATGCAGGTCGTCACGGGGAACACGGCCAAGCGCTTCTTCCTGGCCCTGGCCGCAGCCCTGACCGTTCTGGGCACGGTGCAGATCGCCACCGACCACGGCACCGCCCGTCCGGTCCACCACGTCGCCGACACGGTCCAGCAGCCGCAGGTCGCCGCCACCGCCTCGCCGGGCGACCAGCCCTGGCACTGAGACGGTCACGGGCCGCCAACCGACCGAGGAGGAGAACGCCGTGAACCGTCACCGCAACGCCGAGGGCGTGAACCCGGCCGGCGCACAGGGGACGCCGGACCCGGACGAGCGCCGTTGGCCGCGGCTGCTGAACGGCATCCTGCGGGGGCAGGACCTCGGAACGGCCGAGGCGGCCTGGGCGATGGACCAGGTGATGCGCGGAGAGGTCGGGCCGGCCCGGCTCGCCGCGCTCCTGGTGGGCCTGCGGGCCAAGGGCGAGACGGTGGCCGAACTCACCGGCTTCGTCCGGGGCATGATGGCCCACGCGGTCCCGCTGCACGTTCCGGGGCCGACCGTCGACATCGTCGGTACCGGAGGGGACGGCGCCGACACCGTCAACGTCTCGACCATGGCGGCGCTGGTCGCGGCCGGCGCCGGGGCCCGGGTGGTCAAGCACGGCAACCGGGCCTCCACGTCCCGGTCCGGCTCCGCCGACGTGCTGGAGTGCCTGGGCGTGCGGCTCACGCTGCCGCCCGCACGGGTGGGAGCCCTCGTCGAGGAGGTCGGGATCACGTTCTGCTTCGCCCCCGACTTCCACCCGGCGATGCGTCACGCCAGGGGCGTGCGGCGGGAGCTGGGCGTGCCGACGGTCTTCAACGCGCTGGGCCCGCTGACCAACCCCGCCGCACCGGCCGCGCTCGCGGTCGGGGTGGCCGACCCGCGGCTGGTGCCGCTGGTCGCCGGGGTGCTCGCCGCACGAGGGGTGCGCGCCCTGGTCTTCCGGGGCGACGACGGACTGGACGAGCTGAGCGTCTCTGCCGGCTCGACCGTGGTCAGTGTCGGCGGCGGGCGGCTCTGCGAGGAACGGCTCGACCCCAGGGACCTGGGGATCGAGCGTGCCGCGCGGGACGCGTTGCTCGGCGGGGACGTCACGCACAACGCGGCGGTGGTGCGCCGGGTCCTGGCCGGCGAGCGCGGACCGGTGCGCGACGCGGTCCTGCTCGCCGCGGCGGCCGCCCTGGCGGCCGGCGAGGACGCCGCGGGCCGGACGGTCACCGCGCGGCTCGCCGCGGCGCTGGGGCGCGCGGCGGCTTCGGTGGACTCAGGTGCGGCCGCCGGGGTGCTCGACGCGTGGATCGCCGCGAGCCGGCGCCACGCCGGCGAGGCGGCCGAGGCGGCCCTCACGGCCGCCTGACCCGCCACGCGGCCGAGGCAGCCCTCGCGGCCGCCTGACCCGCCACGCGGCCGAGGCAGCCCTCGCGGCCGTCCGGCGCCTGCCCGCCGAACCGCGAGACGGTCGGCGGGAAGCGTCGCAGGACCGCACGGCAGGACCGCACGGCAGGACCGCACGGCAGGACCGGCGGCAGGACCGGCGGCAGGACCGCACGGCAGGACCGGGCAGGACCGCACGGCAGGCCCGCACGGCAGGACCGCACGGCAGGACCGCACGGCAGAAATCGCAGCAGGACGCACGACCGCCGCCGGAGGAGCGTCCGGGCCCTCGGGCCCGGGCACCTCCGGCGGCGGACCGGCAGGTCGCTCGCGCGACCGGCGGTCACACGGCGGCCGGGAGCTGCCGGGACTCGTCCGGCAGCGGGTCGCGCAGCTCGTCCGGCAGGGTGGGGACCTCCTCCTCGGTCTGCCGGCCGCGGAGCAACGAGAGGGCAGGGGAGGTGAGAGTGGTGGTCACCAGGGCCATCAGGACCAGCATTGTGTACAGCTCGGTGCCGATGACGCCCTGCTGCAGGCCGAGGTTGAGCACCACCAGCTCGGTCAGCCCCCGGCTGTTCATCAGCGCGCCGATGGAGAGCGCGTCGCGCCAGCCCTGGCCCGCGGCACGCGCCGCCAGGCTGCTGCCGCCCCATTTGCCGACGACGGCGACCGCGAGCACGGCCAGGCCCCACAGCAGGTCCGCGGGACGGCCCGCGAGCAGTCTGACGTTGGTGCTGAGTCCGGTGGAGATGAAGAAGAGCGGCAGCAGCACCGGCTGGGCGAAGGCCCGCAGGCGCGCGGCGGAGCGCTCGATCGCGCCCGAGCCGCGTGGCACGATCGCGCCGAAGAGGAACGCGCCGAACAGCGCGTGCACCCCGATCCGGTCCGTGGCCAGCGCCGACAGGCACAGCCCGCTGAACAGCAGGACCATCACGACGCTGTCGACCCGGGTGGCCCGGTCGGTCCAGCGCGCGATCAGGGGACGCGCGACACAGACCATCAGCGCCAGGAACGCCGCCGAGAGGCCGGCCGTCATCAGCACGCCGGTCGTCGAACCGCTGTCCGCGACGGCCACCGCGAGGGCCAGCAGGCACCAGGCGGTCACGTCGTCCACGGCCGCGCACGCCATCGCGAGGGTGCCGATACGGGTGTGGTACATCCCCTTGTCGGTGAGGATGCGGGCGAGCACGGGGAACGCGGTCACGCTCATGGAGACGGCCATGAACAGGACGAACGGCAGCCGGGAGATCCCGTGCGGGGCGAACGCCGGGAACATCGCGATCGCGAGCAGCGAGCCCAGCGTCAGGGGGAGCAGGATGCTGGCCTGGCTCACCGCCAGGGCCGTCCGGCTGTTCCCGCGCAGCGTCGAGGTGTCCAGTTCCAGGCCGACCAGGAACATGAAGATCAGCAGTCCGATGTTGCCGAACTGGACGATGTACGGCAGCACCGTGGACGGGAAGAGCGCGTGCTGCCCGGCCGGCCAGAGCCAGCCCAGCAGCGAGGGGCCGAACATCAGGCCGACGACGATCTCCCCGATCACCGGCGGCTGACCGAAGCGGCGGAAGAGCAGCGCCCCCGCCTTGCAGGCGAGGATGACCGCGGGCACGGCGAGCAGTAGTTGCGGAAGCGGATCGGGTTGCGACACGGGTGACTCCTTCGCGGTATGCCGGGGCGGCCCCGGCGGATCAGGACGTGGACGGGCCGGACGGCGCGGGGGCGCCGGCGACCGTGCTGACGGGGCGGGGGGCGGTGTCGGACCAGCGCCCGTACCGGCGCAGGCCG
This sequence comes from Streptacidiphilus sp. MAP12-33, assembly GCF_041261265.1. Lineage (NCBI taxonomy): Bacteria > Bacillati > Actinomycetota > Actinomycetes > Kitasatosporales > Streptomycetaceae > Streptacidiphilus > Streptacidiphilus sp. MAP12-33. The sequence continues at coordinate 75,583 of NZ_JBGCCA010000029.1, read as the reverse complement.
TAGAGCAGCGGCTCGGCGCCCTCCTCGACGGCGAGCCGCTGGACCTCGCCGAACACGGCGGTGTGGTCGCCGACTTCGAGGGTGCGGACCACCCGGCAGTCGGCGATCGCGATGGAGTCGTTGACCAGGTGCGGCCCGCCGGCCCCGAGGGGAAGCCGCCACTCGACGCGCTCGAAGCGGTCCGTCGCTCCCGAGGCGAACAGGTCGGAGGTGGCCTGCGCGTCCTCGTGCAGCAGGTTGAGCACGAACTGGCCCGAGTCGAGCACGGCCACGAGGCTCGGGCTGGCGCTGCGCAGGCAGACCACCACGGTGGGCGGGGAGAGTGCCACGCTGGCGAGCGAGCTGCAGGTCAGGCCGCGGGGCAGGCCCTCGTCGTCGAGGGCGGTGATCACCGAGACGCCGGAGGGGAACCGGGTCATCAGTGGGCGGATGTCGGGCTCGGGTGTGGCCGCGCCGGCGTCGGTTGCGGACTGTGCGGCGAGGGAATCACCTGCGGGCCTGGACTGGGTCATCACGTCGGTCTCCCGTCGGGTGGGTGCAGGGCGGAGTGCGGAGCGTCGGGGGGCGGTGTCCGGGGCGGCGGTTCCGGTCGAGGCTCGGCTCGCCGGAACCGCCGTGCGCCGTCGGGCTACTGGCGTGAGGTCACTTGGCGTGCAGCTGCTGGAGGTACTCGGCCATGGTCGGCATGGTCTCCAGGAGGTTCTGCTGCTCCGTCTTGACCTGACGGAACATCGCCTCGCCCGCCGTCAGTGAGTCGGGCTTGTAGGCCAGCAGCGGCAGCGGACGGTCCGGCTCCAGGCCGAGGCCGGCGAAGATGCAGTAGTAGCTGCCGTTCGTCCAGAAGTTGCGGAACTCGGCCTCGAAGTTGGCGTAGTAGCTGTGCTCGTCGGTCAGCGGGGTGTTGACCGGCAGGCCGGCCCGGTAGGCCGCGACCTTCTCCTTGATCGGCTCGGCGAGCGTCAGCTCCTTCATCGCCTGCCAGTACGGGGTGTCGTTGCGCGGGGCGAAGTAGAAGTGGGCCTGGAGGTAGTCGCGCGTCTCGTCGAACATCGTCTCGATCTCGCGGTTGAACGCGTCCTGCAGCCGCTCGTCGAAGGTCAGGTCGGGGAAGTGCTTGACCAGCTGGTAGATGGCGGCGGTGATGAAGTAGATGCCGGTCGACTCCAGCGGCTCCAGGAAGCAGGAGGAGAGACCGATGCTCACCACGTTCTTCACCCAGGCGCGGCGGTTGCGGCCGACGCGGAACCGGACGTGGTTGAACGTGGTGGTCCACGGGTCCAGGCCCCACAGCTCGCAGAACTCCGCGGTGGCCTCCTCCTGGGTGGTGAACTTGGTGGAGTAGACGTAGCCGGTGCCGAAGCGCTCCAGCATCGGGATCTTCCAGGCCCAGCCGGCGGACATCGCGATGGCCGAGGTGTACGGCTCGACGCCCTCGGTCCGGCCGTCGAACGGGATCGCGGTGGCCACCGCCGCGTTGTTGACCAGGTGGTCGCTCATGTCGAGGAACGGCTCCTCCATGGCCTGGTTGATGAGCAGACCGCGGAATCCGGAGCAGTCCACGAACAGGTCGGCGTCCAGCACCAGCCCGCCCTTGGTGTGCAGGGCGTGCACGAAGCCGCGCTCGTCCTTCTCCACGAACGTCATCTCGTCCTCGACGTGCCTGACGCCCTGCTTCCCGGTCGCGAAGCGGCGCAGGAAGTCGGCGACCATGGCCGCGTCGAAGTGCCAGGCGTAGCGGGTGGCCGCCTCGCCGTCCAGGGTGCGCGGGGAGAGCTTGGCGTCCATGACCGGGGGCTCGCGGAAGCAGGTGTAGTCGAAGGGCTCGTCGTCGCCCTGCTCGAACTTGCGCTGGAACCAGTACTGCGGCGCCGGCACGTTGTCGTGGTCGGGCAGGATGCCGAACGGGTGGTAGAAGTGGTCCGGCCGGCCGTCGGCCAGGGATCTCGCCGTCGGCTCACCGCGGCCCTCGGTACGCCAGTTGACGAACTTGACGGCCATCTTGAAGCTCGCGTTGCACTCGCGCATCCACTCCTCCTCGGCGATGCCGAGGTAGTCGAAGAGAACGCGGTGCAGGTTCGGGACGGTCGCCTCCCCGACGCCGATCCGGGGGATCGCGGGTGCTTCGAGGACCGTCACCTCGACGGCGCCCTGGAGCGCCTTGCCGAGGTACGCGGCCGTCATCCAGCCGGAGGTGCCGCCGCCGAGGATGACGACCTTCTTGATACGGGTATCGGTTCCGGTCATTGAGCGAACCCTCTTTCGAGATCCGGGGACCAGTGGGACGTGCGTGCGATTCAGCGTGCTGGTCGCAAGGCTTCGTCCCGGCACTATGAGCCAGCTATAGCCAGGTCGCCGAACGGATTATCGAGCGCGTATAGCGGGTGGGGTGAACCTCGTTCTCGAACGCGAAACCACCTGAAATCCCAGCAGAGGATGGCTGCCGCAGATGCCGTACGCAGAAGGGCTGAAGGGTGTCCTCTCCACCGTGGGGGAGACCCCGCTCGTCGAGTTGGAGCGGCTGCTGCCCGGCTTTCCGTTCCGGATATTCGCCAAATTGGAACGGTTCAATCCGGGCGGCAGTATCAAGGACCGGTCGGCGCTCTCGATGCTGATCGGACGCATTCGGTCCGGGGAACTCGTGCCCGGCCGCTCGGTTGTCGTGGAATCCAGTTCGGGAAACCTGGCGATCGGGATCGCCCAGATCTGCCGGTATTTCGGAATGCGCTTCATCTGCGTCGTCGACCGGCGCACCACCGCGCAGAACCTCGCGATCCTGCGGGCCTACGGCGCCGAGATCGAGGTGGTGACCCGGCCGGATCCGGTCACCGGCGAGCTGCTGCCGGCCCGGCTGCGCCGGGTCGCCGAGCTGATCGCCACGACCCCGCACGCCTACTGGCCCGACCAGTACGCCAACACCCTGAACCCGCGGGCGCACCGCACCACCATGCGCGAGATCGCCGACGCGCTCGACGGCAAGGTCGACCACCTGCTGGTCGCCGCCGGCACCAGCGGCACGCTCGGCGGCTGCGCCGCCTACGTCCGCGAGGCCGGGCTGAGCACCGTCGTGCACGCCGTCGACGCGGTCGGCAGCGCGCTCTTCGGCTCCCCGGTGTCCTGCGCCCGGCTGATCCCGGGCCACGGCGCCTCGGTGGTGCCGAGACTGCTGCGCACCGAGGACGCCCGGCACGTGCACCACGTCACCGACCTCGACTGCGTGGTCGGCTGCCGGGTGCTGGTCCAGCGTGAGGCCATCCTGGCCGGCGGTTCCTCCGGGGCCGTCGTCGCCGCCCTGGAGTGGCTCGCACCCGGGATCGAACCGGGCGCCAACGTGGTGCTGGTGCTGCCGGACGGCGGCGACCGGTACCTCGACACGATCTTCGACGACGACTGGGTCCGCGAGAACTTCGGTGAGGTCTCCCACCTGTGGCAGGGCCTTTCCGCGGCCGAGGACGTGCCGGTGGGCGCGGCCGGCGGGGCGTCGCTGGCCGATATAGGCCAGGGATAGCGGCCCGCCCCACGATCGAAGCACCGATCGAAGCACCGCCCGAACCACCGACCGAACACACCGCACTGACCGCAATTCGGAGGCAGAGATGACCACTTCGACCCCCGCCCTCGACGCAGCTCAGCGGGAGCAGATCAAGCAGCTCGTCTGCGACATCCTGGAGCTGGAGCTGGACGAGGTCACCGACACCAGCCTGTTCAAGGAGGAGCACGACGCGGACTCGCTGCGCACCATCGAGATCCTCGCCTCGCTCGAGCGGATCTTCGGCATCGCCCTGGAGCAGGCCGAGCTCAGCCGCATGGTGAACCTGGTCGGCGTGTACGCCGTCGTCGCAGAGGCTCAGGCCAAGTGACCGGCGGCGCCGCTCTGTCGAGGCACCGGCCGGCCGGCCGGAAGCGGGTGGTGATCACCGGCCTCGGCGTGGTGACCAGCATCGGTACCGGGGTCGACGCCTTCGCCCGTGGCCTGCGGGCCGGGCTCAGCGGCGCCAAGCCGATCACCGCCTTCGACACCACCGGTTTCGCCCACGCCAACGCCTGTGAGATCACCGATTTCGACCCGCGGCAGTGGATGGACGAGCTGCCCGCCGACGACCTGGGCCGGGCGTCCCAGTTCGCCGTCGCCGCCGGCCGGATGGCCGTCGCCGACGCCGGACTGACGGTGGCGCAGGTCAGGGACCAGCGGGCGCTGGTCTCGGTCGGGACCACCGACGGCGAGTCCCGTGACCTCGACCATCTCACCGGCCTCCAGGTCGCCGGCGGCGAGGACCGGCTCGACCCGGTGGTCGCCCGCAGGGTCTGGCCCGGCCGGCTCTCCGCGGGGATCGTGCGGGAGCTGGGACTGGAGGACGTCGAGACGGTCACCGTGCCCACCGCCTGCTCGGCGGGCAACTACGCGGTCGGCTACGGCTACGACGCCATCAGCTCCGGCGACGTGGAGGTGGCCCTGTGCGGCGGCGCGGACGCGCTGTGCCGCAAGACCTTCACCGGCTTCTACCGGCTCGGCACCATCGCCCCGGACGTCTGCCGTCCCTTCGACGCGGACCGCCAGGGCATCCTGACCGGCGAGGGCGCGGGCATCCTGCTCATGGAGTCGCTCGACTCCGCGCTCGCCCGGGGCGCGCGGATCTACGCGGAGGTGCTCGGCTACGGGCTCTCCTGTGACGCGAGCCACCCGGTCGCGCCGGACCGGGACTCGATCGCCAGGTGCATCACCTCGGCCCACCGCAACGCCGGGATCGAGGCCGCCGACGTCGACTTCATCTCGGCGCACGGCACCGGCACCAAGGCCAACGACGTGACCGAGGTCGGCGCGATCCGCCAGGTCTTCGGCGAGGCCCTGCCGCGGACCGTGTCCATCAAGTCGATGATCGGCCACACCATGGGCGCCGCCAGCGCTCTCGCCTCGGCCGCCTGCGCGCTCGCGCTGCGCGAGGGCTTCATCCCGCCGACCATCAACCACCGCAGCACCGACCCGCTCTGCGACGTCGACTGCGTGCCGAACCAGGCCGTCGAGGCCGAGCTGAAGGTCGTCCAGAACAACGGACTCGCCTTCGGTGGCAACAACGCGGTGCTGATCCTCGGCCGCTGGGACGAGGCCGCCACGGCGCCCGCCACCGCATCCGCCGACCGGGTCGCCTGAGGCCCGCCCGAACATCCCGATACAGGAGAGGAGTCGAGACACATGGCAGCCACAGCCGATCAGCGGTTCCCTGAGCCAGGGCTGGAGCTCGTGGTCTCCGGCTGGGCGGTGTCCTCCCCGTTCGGCCTGGGCCGGGCCGGATTCGCCGAGGGCCTGCGGTCCGGCCGGCGGGCCGTCGCGCCGGTGGACCCGGCGTTGTGGCCGGTGCCCTACGCGGAGGCCGGGCTGATCCCCGGCTTCGACATCCGCGAGGTGCTGGGCCGCAAGGGGACCCGTTCGATGGACCGGGTCACCGGCATCGCGGTGGCCACGGTGGGGATGCTGCTCGCCGACTACGGCCGGAGCCTGGCCGCCGACCCGGAGGCGACCGGCCTGGTGCTCGGCACCTCCGGCAGCGTCCAGTCGATCATGGACTTCACCCGGGACGCGCTGACGGGCGAGAAGCCCTACCTGGTCGACCCGGCCGCCTTCCCCAACACGGTGATGAACTGCCCCACCGGCCAGAGCGCCATCCGGCACTGCCTCAAGGGCCCCAACGTCACCGTCTCCGGGGGCGCGGCCACCGCGCTGCTGGCGCTGCAGTACGCGGCACGCCTGCTGCGTGGCGGCCACGCCACGGCCCTGCTGGCCGGCGCGGCGGAGGAGTTCTCCGTCCAGCGCGCCCGGCTGGAGCGGGCCGCCGAGCACGGCGGGGACGAGCCGGAGCCGCTCGGCGAGGGCGCGGCGCTGTTCCTGCTGGAGCAGGGCGCGGCGGCCCGGGCGGCGGGCCGGGAGGTCCTGGCCACCGTGCTCGGCTCCCGGTTCCGGGCCTTCCAGGACCCGGACCGCGCGGGTGCCGCGCTGGAACGGTGCGTCGTCGACCTGCTGGCCGGGGCGGGCGTCCTCGCGGACGACGTCGCCCTGGTGGTTCCCGGCGGCTCGCCGGGTCTGCTGGGCAAGCAGGAGGACGCCGCGCTGGCCGGCGTGGCCGGCGTGCGACGGTTCGTCCGTCCGCTGCTCGGCGACGCGACGGCCGCGTCCGCGGCGTTCCAACTCGCCGCGGTGCTCGCGGAGCGGGAGGACCGCCCCGAACTGGCGGACCGCCTCGCCCTGGTCACCGCCGTCGACCGCGACGGCACCGTCGGCGCGACGCTGCTCCGGCTGAACTGACAGCCAGTTGCACCCCCCTCAGGTGGCGTAGCCGCCAAGGGGCGCGAGGCCCAGCCGATACGCGGCTCCTCCCCCGGCCTTCGGCCGGGAGGTGCCCCGTGCGTGGGCGCGGGCAACCACCGGCGTGCGGATGGCCCTGCTCGTTCGGTGCCCTACCTGGCCGGGTGGCTTGTCGCGCCCGCAGTTGATCAAGCAGAGCCCCGCGCCCCTTTTGCGGCTACGCCGCGTAAAGGGGTGCAACGTCCGATGAGAGGGAGAGGAAACGTCATGAGGCCGGTTGCCGTGGTCACCGGTGGTTCGCGGGGCATCGGCCGCGCGGTGGTGGAGGTGCTGGCGCGGGACGGGTACGACGTCGCGCTGTGCTACCAGTCCAACGAGGAGGCCGCGAGCCTCGCGGCGAAGGCCGCGCAGGAGCACGGCGGGCGGACGCTCACCCGGCGGGTGGACGTCACGGACCGGCTCGCGGTGGAGGCGTTCGTGCGGGACGTCGAGCAGGAGCTCGGCACCGTGGACGCGCTGGTCACCGCCGCCGGCATTGTCCGGGACTCGCATCTGGCGATGATGCGGCCCGAGGACTGGGACGACGTCATCCGCACCAACCTCGACGGGACGTTCCACTTCTGCCGGGCGGTGGCCTTCCCGATGATGAAGCGCCGTCGCGGCGCCATCGTCACCCTCTCCTCCGTCGCCGCCGAGGGGCACGCGACGCAGACCAACTACTCCGCCTCCAAGGCCGGGATCATCGGCTTCACCAAGGCGCTGGCCAAGGAGGCCGGCCGGGCCGGGCTGCGGGTCAACTCCGTCGCACCGGGCTTCATCACCACCGACATGACGGCGGGCCTGCCCGCCAAGCACGCGACCGAGATGACCGCACGCATCCCGCTGGGCCGCTTCGGCGAGCCGGAGGAGGTCGCCGAACTGGTGGCGTTCCTGGTCTCCGAGCGAGCCGCGTACATCACCGGACAGGTCCTCCACATCGACGGCGGGCTCGTCGTCTGACCCGTCTCCCGAGAGGAGCACGCGCGATGCCCGCACGGGCCGCCGCGAAGCCGCGGTTCTACTTCAACCTGCGCAGTCCCTACAACTTCTTCGCCCTGCACGACCTCGCCGCCCGGTACCCGGAGGTGCTCGACCGCGTCGAGTGGCGGCCCTTCTGGGAGCCGGACGAGGCCTCGGCCAAGGGGCTGGCCGAGGCCGGCGGCGAGTTCCCCTACACGCCGATGTCCCGGGCCAAGCAGTTCTACATCCTGCGGGACGTCAAGCGTCTCGCGGCCGACCGCGGCCTCGCGGTCAGCTGGCCGGTGGACCGCGAGCCGTGGTGGGAGCCGGCCCACCTGACCTGGTTCCTGGCGGAGCGCCAGGGCCTGGGCCGGGCCTGGGTGGAGCGGGCCGGACGGGCGCGCTGGCTGGAGGGGCGCGACATCTGCGACCTGGCCACCGTGGTCGAGCTGGCCGCCTCGATCGGCCTGGACCCGGACGCGGTCGCGGCCGGGCCCGACGACCCGGAGCTGCGCGAGCAGGCGGTGCGCGCACTGCTGGACGTGCATCGTGAGGGTGTCTTCGGGGTGCCGTACTTCGTCGACGGCCGCGAGCCGTACTGGGGTCTGGACCGGGTGCCCGCCTTCGTCGCCGCGCTGGAGGCGGGCGGGACCCTCGCGCCCGCCGCCGAGAGGCAGCCCGGGGCGGGCCCGAACCCGGCCCTCGTCGCCGGACCGGCGAGCGAGCTGAGCCACGCGGGAGGCTGCGGATGAGCCCCGTGACCGGTGCCGCGCTGCCGCTGACGGTGATCCAGGAGTCCATGTGGACGGCCTACCGGCTGGCTCCGGACAGCGCCGCCTACAACATCGTGATGCCGCTCCGCCTGCGCGGCCCGCTGGACCGCGCGGCGATGGAGCGGGCGGTGGCTGCCGTCGGCGCCCGCCACGGCCTGCTGCGCTCGGTCTTCGCCGAGCAGGACGGCGAGCCCGTCCGGTTCGAGTCGGTGGACCCGCTGGTGCGGCTGGAGTACGGCGACCTGGACGGTGCCGGCGAGGCGGAGCTGCACAAGGCCGCCGAGGAGATCGGCGCGCGTCCCTTCCGGCTCGACGCGGCACCGTTCCGGGTGGCGCTGCTGCGCCGCGGGGACGAGGACCACGCGCTGGTGACCTCGGCCCACCACATCGTCAGCGACTTCGCCTCCCGCTGGCTGCTGGTCCGCGACCTGCTGGACGCCTACGCCGGTTTCGCCGGTGGTGGCGAGCCCGGCTGGCGGGAGATCCCCGGCGGCGGCTACGGCGACCACGCGGCGGAGGAACGGCGCTACCTCGGCTCCGAGAGCGGGGCCAGGGCCGCGGAGCGCTGGCGCGACTCGCTGGCCGGCGCCCCGGCCGCCGAGCTGCCGCTGGACCGGCCCCGGCCGGCCGTGCGCTCGCTGCGCGGGGACACGGTGGTCCGCAGGCTCCCCGCCGGGACCTCCACCGAGCTGGAGGGGGCGGCGAACAGCTGCTCGGCCACGCCGTTCGCCTTCCTGCTCGGGGTGTTCCAGGCCTTGACCCACCGCTGGACCGGGCAGCCGGAGTTCGCCCTCGGTGTGCCGGCGACCAGCCGGATGGGCCGGGCGCAGCGGGACGTGGTCGGGTGCTTCCTCAACACCTTCCCGCTGCGTGCCGCGTTCGGCCCGGTGACGACCTTCCGCGAGACGGTCAAGGCCGCGGGGGAGGGGGTCATGCAGGGGCTGCTCGGGGTGCGCTACCCGGCCGCCCTGGCCTTTCCGCAGAGCGGGGCCTTCCACATGGGGCTCTTCCTGGTCCAGATGGACCGGATGGAGCCACCGGTGCCCAACGTGCCGGCGGGCGCGGCCGAGGGACCCCCGGTCCGCTACGCGGGCCTGGACCTGGCGCTGATCGACGTCCCGCAGCAGGAGGGGCAGTTGGACCTGCTGCTGCGGGTGGAGCAGACCTCGGAGGGCCTGACCCTGGTCCTCTCCTACGACACCGACGTGCTGGACCGCACCACCGTCGAGCGGCTGGCGGACGGCTACGAGCGGCTGCTGGCCGCCGCGGCCGCCGATCCGGACGCGCTCGTCGCCGACGCGGACCTGACCGGCGCGGCGGAGCTGGACGCGCTGCTCGCGCTGGGCAGCGGCGGTACGGACTACGACGAATTCGAAGCCTTCGAGAGCGCATGGGACTACCGATGACCAGTCAGCAGAGCTCACAGAACGCCGCCCCGAACCGCCCGCTGCGCGTCGCCGTCGTCGGCGGCGGGATCGGCGGCCTGACGGCCGCCGCGGCGCTGGTCGCCCGGGGGATCGACGCCCACGTCTACGAGCGCGGCGCCGACCTGCGCGAGGAGGGCGAGGGCATGCACCTCGGCCCGAACGCCAGCCGGCTGCTGCTGCGCCTGGGCCTCGGCTCGGCGCTGACGGCGTCCGGCGTCCGCCCGAACGCGCTGGAGGTGCGCGCCTTCCACGACGGCTCCGTCGTGGCGCGGCAGGAGATGGGGCAGTCCTGGGAGGAGCGCTTCTCAGCCCCGTACCTGACGCTGCGCCGCCAGGACCTGCACTCGATGCTGTCCTCGCTGGTCCCGCCGGAGCGCATCCACACGGGCGCCGAGCTGGCCGGCTTCGAGGAGAACGCCGAGGGCGTGCGGCTCTGGTTCGCCGACGGCCGCCAGGAGTGGTGCGACGTGCTGGTCGGCGCCGACGGGGTGCACTCGCGGGTGCGCCGGTCGGTGGCCGGGGCGGACGCCGCCGTCTACTCGGGCAACAGCGCCCTGCGCGGGCTGGTCGCCACCGCGGACATGCCGCACCTGGACCCGTCGCTGATGTACCTGTACGCCGGTCCGAGCGGCCGGGTGCTGCTCTACCCGGTCAGCGGCGGCACGCACTTCACCTATGTCGTGGTCACCGAGGCGCCCGAGGGCGACGCCGAGTCCTGGACCAGCGTCACCGACGTGTCCGACCTGGACGCGCTGCTGGCGGGCTGGTCGTCGGAGGTGCGGAGCCTGATCCCCGCCGCCGGCCAGGTGCGCCGCTGGGCCCTGTACGACCGCGAGCCGCTCGACCGCTGGAGCACCGCACGCACCACGCTCCTCGGCGACGCGGCCCACCCGATGCTCCCGCACCACGGGCAGGGAGCCAACCAGGCCATCGAGGACGGGGTGGCACTCGCCATCTGCCTCGAGGGAGCGGCGAAGGGGGCCGACGGCATCGCCGCCGCCCTGAGCCGCTACGAGGAGGCCCGCCGGCCGCACACCACCAGGGTGCAGCTCGGTTCCCGGGCCGACAAACCATCACAGGAGGGCAAGAACATGAGCAACAACGTCAACGCCAACGTCAACTGGATTCTGGAGAACGACGTCCAGGCCAACCTGAACAACAACTCCAACAACATCGACAACTGGAACAACGGCAACAACAACAGCAACAACTCCAACAACAACAGCAACTCGAACAACGGTGTCGACAACACCATCGCGAACAACCTGGTCAACGTCGCCTGATCGGTCCCCTGCCGATCGGCCGACCTCCCCACGGGCCCCTGACGCTCCCCGGCGTCAGGGGCCCGTCCCCTTTTCCGGGCTCCGTATACGGGATCGATAGGGCGTCGATAGCCCGCGCGCGTTGCATGGACTCCATCCAGACCCAGTGGAGGGACATCCGATGAGCGAACAGCCGAACGACGACCGGACCGTGTACCGCGTCGTGCTCAACGACGAGGAGCAGTACTCGATCTGGTGGGCCGCACGGGAGCTGCCGGCCGGCTGGCGGGAGGAGGGCACGACCGGGACCCGCGAGGAGTGCCTGGCACGGATCAGCGAGATCTGGACCGACCTGCGCCCGCTGAGCCTGCGCCGCCGTATGGCCGAGGCCGTCACCGCGTGATCCACACCTGATGAAGGAGTAAGAAGTGAACGACCAGACGCCGTCGGGTACCGCCCCCGGCCGCCTGCTGCTCCCCGCCCTGATCGCCGCCCAGGCTGCGCGCACCCCCGAGGCCCCCGCGCTCCGCGCGGCCGACGGTTCTGTCCGCAGCTACGCCGAGCTGGCCGAGCAGGCCGGACGGGTCGCGGCTTCGCTGCGCGCCCGCGGCGTCGGCCCCGGCGACATCGTCGGCGTCTGCCTGCGGCGCGGGCCCGGCCTTCCGGCCGCGCTGCTCGGCGTGTGGTGGGCCGGTGCCGCGTACCTGCCGCTCGACCCGGCCCACCCCGCCGACCGGCTCGCGCTCCAACTGGAGGACTGCGACCAGCCGTTGGTCCTGGCCGAGGCGGCCACCGAGGCCGCGCTGCCGGACTTCACCGCCACCCTCCGGCTCGACGCCGACGCCGGTACCGCCGCGGGCCCGTTCGTGCCCGGCGAGGTGCCGTTCGACCCGGAGGCGCCCGCGTACGTGCTGCACACCTCCGGCTCCACCGGCCGCCCCAAGGGCGTGCTGGTGCCGCACCGCGGCATCGCGAACCGGGTGCGCTGGCTGGTGCACAAGCACCGGCTCGGCGCCGCGGACCGGATGCTGCTGAAGACGACGGTCGGCTTCGACGCCGCCGGGCTGGAGCTCTTCGCGCCCCTGGTGGCCGGCGGCACGCTGGTCCTCGCCCCCGAGGGTGCCGAGCGCGACCCCGCGGCGCTGCTGCGGGCCGCCGCCGACGCCGAGGTGACCGTGCTCCAGGCGGTCCCGTCCGTCTACCGGCGGCTGGTCGAGGAGCCGGGATGGAACCGGCTGCACGCGCTGCGCCTGCTGTTCAGCGCCGGCGAGCCGCTCCACGCGGAGCTGTGCCGGCGCCTGGCCGCCGCGGTGCCGGGCGTGGAGATCTGGAACACCTACGGCCCCACCGAGGCCTCGGTCGACGTGACCGAGCACCGCTTCGACGCCGAAGTCGACTCCGGTGCCGTCCCGATCGGGCGGCCGCTGGGCGGCACCCAGGTGCTGCTGCTGGACCAGGCCGGCCGGCCAGTGCCGGTGGGCGTGCCGGGCGAGCTCCACGTCGGCGGTGCCGGGCTGGCCCTCGGCTACCTCGGCCGGCCCGGGCTCACCGCCGAGCGCTTCGTGCCGCACCCGGTCACCCCGGGCGCGCGGCTGTACCGGACCGGCGACCGGGCCCGGTGGCGCGCCGACGGCGCGCTGGAGTACCTCGGCCGCCTCGACCAGCAGGTCAAGGTCAACGGCGTCCGGATCGAACCCGGCGAGGTGGAGGCCGCGCTGGTGGCCCACCCGTGGGTGCGCGAGGCCGTCGTCGGGGCCGTCCCCACGGCGGACGGCGGTTACCGCCTCGCCGCCTGGGTGCAGTCGCGCGGCGAGGCGCCGCGCCCCGACGAGCTGCGGGCCTTCCTGCGCCGCGCGCTGCCCGAGCCGCTGCTGCCCACCGTCTACGTGCCGGTGTCGGCCTGGCCGCTCACGGCCAGCGGCAAGATCGACCGCGGCGCCCTGCCGAACCCGTCCACGGCCGCTCCCGCCGAGGCGCTCGTGCCCGTCCGCACGGCCGCCGAGCGGCTGGTGGCGGAGCAGTGGTCCGAGCTGCTCGGCACGCCGGTCGACGAGATCGGCGCCAACAGCGACTTCTTCCAGCTCGGGGGATCCTCGCTCCAGTTGACCCGCCTCGCGGTCCGGCTGACCGAGGCGCTCGGCACGGTGGTGCCGGTCCGCCGGCTGCTGCTGGCCTCGACGGTGGCGGCCCAGGCGGCGTTGCGGGAGAGCGCCGCCGAGGCCGGTGCCGACGCGGCGCCGACCGCGCTGCTGCCCGTGCACCGCCGTGCGGAGGGGCTGCCGCTGGCCCCGGGGCAGCAGGGCCTCTGGCTCGCCGACCGGCTCCGGCCGGGCAGCGCCGAGTGGACCGCGCCGGTCTTCGTCCGGCTGCCCGCCGACCTCGACGACGACGCCGTGTACGCGGCGCTCGAGGAGCTGGCCGACCGGCACGAGATCCTGCGCACCCGCTACCTGCTGCGCGGCGCCGAGCCGGTGCAGCTGGCCGACGTCACCGGGCCCTGGCAGATCGCCACGGCCACCGTGACCGACCCGGAGCAGCGGTCCAGGGTGATCGCCGCCGAACTGGCCCGGCCGTTCGACCTGGAGCACGGCCCCGTCTGGCGGGCGCTGCTGGTCCGTGAGGCCCGGGCGCTGACGGTGGTCCTGTCGGTGCACCACATCGCCTGCGACGGCTGGTCGTCCGTGGTGCTCGAACGCGACCTGCGCGCCCTCGCCGAGGCCGCCGCGACCGGTGTCCCGGCCGTCCTGCCCGAGCTGCCCGTGCAGTACGCCGACCACGCCGTCCACCTGCGCCGCCGGCTGAGCGAGCCGGCGATCGAGGCCGAACTCGCCTACTGGCGCCGGGCCCTGGACGGGCTGCCGACGGTGGACCTGCCGACGGACCGGCCTCGGCCCGACCTGCGGGACGCGGCGGGCGCGGCGCACCTGTTCACCGTCCCCGCCCCCGTCGCCGAGGCCCTCGCGACCCTCGGCCGGAGCTGGGGCGCGACCCTCCCGGAGACGCTGCTGGCCGCCTTCGCCGCGCTGGTCGGCCGGCTGACCGGCCACTGGGACCTCCCGATCGGCATCCCCGTCGCCGGGCGCGACCAGGACGAGGTGGCCGACGTCGTCGGCTTCTTCCTCAACACCCTGGTGTTGCGCTGCGACGCCCCCGCGGAGTCCACTTTCCGCGACGCGGTGGCGCTGGTCAGGGACCGCTCCCGGGAGGCGCGGACCCACGCCGACCTGCCGTTCCACCGGCTGGTCGAGGAGTTGGGCGGCGGCCGCGACCTGGGCCGGACCCCGCTGTACCAGGTGATGTTCGACGTCCACGAGGAGGGCCGCACCGGTACCGTCACGGGCGCCGAGGACCTCGAGGCGTTCCGCAGCGGCTGGCGGGTCGCCCGCACCGACCTCACCGTCGTGCTCCAGCGTCAGGAGGACGGCTCGCTGCTCGGCATGGCCGAGTACGCCACCGCGCTCTTCGACGCGGCCACCGTCGAGCGGCTCGCCGACTGCTGGCTGCGGCTGCTGGAGTCCCTCGCCACCCGGCCCTTCGCCCGTCTCGACGAGGCGGAGCTGCTGCCCGAGCGGTTGCGCACCCGGATCCTGGCCCAGGGCCTGGGCCTGCCGGAGCCGGGCGCAGGGCTCCGCGCCGTGACCGGCGTGGAGGCCGTCGTCGCCGAGACCGCCGCGGTCGCCCCCGAGGACACCGCGGTGGTCTGCGCGGTCGAGAGCGGGGCTGCCGGGAACGGGGCGGTCGAGAGCTGGAGCTACCGGCGGCTGCTGCGCCGTGCCGCCGCCGTCGCCGCGCGGCTGCGCGGGCTCGGGGCCGGTCCGGAGACACGGGTGGCGCTGCTGCTGCCGCGCACCCCGGACCTGATCGCCACCGTGCTCGGCTGCTGGCAGGCGGGCGCGGCCTACGTGCCGCTGGACCCGGCCGCCCCGGACGAGCGGCTCGCCTACGTCGTCGCCGACGCCGGGGCCACCGTGCTGGTCTCGGACGGCGCCGGAGCGGACCGGCTGGCCCGCGCCGTCGCGGCCGCCATGCCGGACCGGGCTCCCCTCGCCGTGCTGGCGCTGGACACCGACGCGGAGCTCGCGGCCGCGCCGGAGGCCGACCCGGCCGCTGAGCGCCACGACCCGGCCCGGCTGGCCTACGTGATGTACACCTCCGGCTCGACCGGCCGCCCCAAGGGCGTCGAGGTCGAGCACCGCACCCTGCTGCGCATGCTCCGCGCCGCCCAGGCCCACCTGGACTTCGGCGTCGGACCCGACGACGCGTGGCTGGCGCTCGCCCAGCCGACGTTCGACATCTCCTGCACCGAGCTGTTCATGCCGCTGGTCGCCGGGGGACGCGTGGTGCTGGCGGGAGAACAGGACCAGAACGACCACCGTGCCCAGCTGCGCCTGATCGACCGCCACGAGGTGACGCACCTGCAGGTCGCGCCGGCGCACTGGCAGATGCTGATCGACGCCGGGCTCGGACGCCGCGTTTTGGTCGGCCAGACCGGCGGCGAGCCCTGCCCGCCGTCGCTGGCCCGGGAGCTCTCGCGCCGCCTGCAGCGCTTCGTCAACGAGTACGGGCTAACCGAGACGACGATCGCGGCCACCCGCTGGGAGGCCTCCGACGCCGCTGTCACGGTGCCCGTCGGCAGCCCCTATCCGCACGTCACCGCCCGGGTGCTGGACGCCTGGCTGCGTCCGGTCCCCTACGGCGTGGTCGGTGAGCTGTGCGTCGGCGGCGTCGGCCTGGCCCGCGGGTACCACGGCCGCGCCGACCTGACCGCCGCCGCCTTCGTGCCCGACCCCTACGGCGCCCCGGGCACCCGGCTCTACCGCACCGGCGACCTGGCCCGGCAACGGCCGGACGGGGCGCTGGAGTTCGTCGGACGCCAGGGCGGGCACGTGAAGATCCGCGGTCGCCGGGTCGATCCCGGCGAGGTCCAGGGCGTGCTGGTGGAGCACCCCGCCGTGGCCCAGGCCGTCGTCGTGGTCCAGGGCACTGGCCCGGAGGCGGCGCTGGTCGGCTACTGGGTCGGTGACGGCCACGGCACCACCGAGGCGCAGCTGCTCGACCACTGCGCGGCCAAGCTCGCGGACTACATGGTCCCGGCCCTGCTGGTCCACCTCGACGAGCTGCCGCTCAACCGCCACAACAAGGTCGACACCGCCGCGCTCCCGGTCCCCGACCTGACCGCCGCGCTCGGTGACGAGCCCTACACCGAGCCCGAGGGCCCGGTCGAGGAGGCGCTCGCCGAGATCTGGGCCGAGGTGCTGCACGGCGAACCGGCCCAGGCGCCGCGGATCGGCGCACGGCAGGGCTTCTTCCGGATCGGCGGCAACTCCGTGCGCGCCGCCCGGGTCGTCGCCCGCATCCAGGAGGAGTTCGACGTCGAGCTGCCGCTGCGGGCCGTCTTCGAACACCCCACCGTGGCCCGGCTCGCCGAGGCCGTGGAGGAGGCCCTCCGCGCCGAGCTGGAGGCGCTCCACCTTGTCACCGCACCCACCGCAGACGCCGTCGTTTCCAGGGAGTACTCGTCGTGACCGCACCCACCGCCCCGACACAGCAGGAGCTGCGGGCGGAGCTCATGCGCCGGCGGGCCGCCGCCAAGGCCGGCCGGCCCGCGCACAGCGGCATCCCCCGGGCGCACGGCCAGGACCGGCTGGAGCTCTCCGCCGGACAGCGCCAGCTCTGGTTCCTGCACCAGCTGGACCCGGACAGCCCCGAGTACCTGCTGCCCATGTCCTTCCGGCTCTCCGGCCCGCTCGACGCCCGGGCGCTGCGTGCCGCCTTCGACACGCTGGTGGCCCGGCACGAGATCCTGCGTACCCGCTACCTGCTGCGCGGCACCGGCCCCGTCCAGCTCGTGGACCCGGCCGAGCCGGCCGACTTCGCCGTGGAGGTCCGCTCCGGGCTCGCTGCGGCGGATCGTGAGGCCGCTGCCGTCGCCTTCACCCACGAGCGCGCCGTGGAGGTCTTCGACCTCACCGTCGAGCACCCGCTGCGGATCCGGCTGCTGCGGCTGGCTGAGGACGACCACGTGCTCAGCGTGGTGATGCACCACATCGCCTGCGACGCGCTGACCAGGCCGCTGCTCCTGCACGAGGTGGCCGCCTGCTACCGCGGCGAGCGGCTGCCCGAGCCGTCGCTCCAGTACGCCGACTACGCGGCCTGGCTGAATGCTCGTCAGGCCGACGGCTCCCGTGCGGGACTGGAGTGGTGGCGCGAGCGGCTGGCCGGGGTCGCCCCGCTGGGACTGCCCACGGACCGGCAGCGCCCCGCCCAGCGCGACTGGGCCGGAGCCGTCGCGGGATTCGACGTGCCGGCCGGTGTGGCCGCGTCGCTGCGCGGTCTGGCCACGGACGGTCTGGCCACGGACGGTCTGGCCGGGGGCGGCGAGGCCACCCTGTTCATGGTGCTGCTCACCGCGTACCAGGCCCTGCTGGGCCGCTGGGCGGGCAAGCAGGACGTGACGGTCGGGACCGCCGTCTCGGGCCGGGTCCGGCCCGAGCTCCAGGGCATGGTCGGCTATGCCTACAACAGCCTGGCCCTGCGCGCCCGCTGGTCGGGCGAGCCGTCGTTCCGCGAGCTGCTCGCCGCCAACCGCGGCACCGTGCTGGACGCGTTCGACCACCAGGAGGTGCCGTTCGACCGGATCGCCGACGAGCTGGAGCCCGAGCGCGACCTGTCCACCACCCCGCTGTTCCAGGTCATGTTCGACCTGGCCGCGGACGGCGGCGCGGGCCTCGACCTGCCGGGCGTCACCGCCGCACCGGTCGCCGCCACCGGCCGGATCGCCCGGTTCGACCTGACCATGCACCTGGCCGAGCAGGCCGACGGCTCGCTGCACGGCAGCCTGGAGTACGCCGCGGCCCTGTTCGACCCGGCCACCGCCGAGCGGTTCACCGAGCACTACACCCGGCTGCTCGCCGCCGTCGCCGCCGAGCCCGACCGGCCGCTGGCCGAACTGGACTTCCTGTCGGAGGGGGAGCGGCAGCTGCTGCTCCACGGCCGGCCGGAGCCGGTCGGCACCGAGCGGCCGCTCGACCCCGCCGCACTGCGTCCCGTCGTCGAGCAGCTGGCCGCGCAGGCCCGCCGCACCCCGCAGGCCGTCGCCCTGCGGTGGGCGGGCGGCACCACCAGCTTCGCCGAGCTGGATGCCGCCGCCGGGTGCTGGGCCCGCCGCCTGGCCGAGCTGGGCGCCGGGCCCGAGACGACCGTCGGCGTGCTGCTCGACCGCTCGCCCGAGCTGGTCGCCGCCCTGCTGGGCATCTGGCGGGCGGGCGCAGCCTACGTTCCGATCGACCCCGGCTACCCGGTGGACCGGATCGCCTACATGACGGCCGACACCGGCACCCGCCTCGTGGTCACCGAGTCCCGCTACGCCGACCGCTTCCCGGCGGCGCGACCCGTCTCGGACGGCACGGACGGCGCGGACGGCGCGGGCGGCGGGAACGCGCCGCGCCTGGTCCTGGCCGATGACCCGGCCGAGCAGCGCGCCCGCGCCGCCGCCACGGCCGAGCCGCCGCAGCGCCACGACCTGGACCAGCTCGCCTACGTCATCTACACCTCCGGCTCGACCGGGCGGCCCAAGGGCGTGCTGATCTCCCACCGGGGCCTGGCCAACTACCTGGGCTGGACCGTCGACGCCTACGCGAGCGCCGGGACGGGCGGGGCGCCGCTGCTCTCCTCGGTCGCCTTCGACCTCGGCGTGCCGGACCTGTTCACCCCGCTGCTCACCGGCCAGCCGGTGCACCTGCTGCCGCAGGACTTCGACACCGCCGACCTGGGCGCGCTGCTGGCCGAGGCCGCGCCGTACGCGTTCATCAAGCTCACCCCCGGCCACCTCGACCTGCTGCAACAGCAGTTGACGCACGAGCAGATCGGCTCGCTGGCCGGGCTGGTGATCGCGGCCGGTGACTCCTTCACCGCCCGGCTCACCGAGCGCTGGGCCGCCTCCGCCGGGGCGGGCGGGACGCCGCTGGCCGCCGAGTACGGCCCGACGGAGATCACCGTCGGCAACTCGGCCTACTTCGTCCGCGAGCCCGTCGCGACCGAGCTGGTCCCGATCGGGCGCGCGATCCCCAACACCACCATGTACGTGCTGGACGACCGGCTCCGGCCGCTGCCCGTCGGCGTCGTCGGCGAGGTGTGGATCGGCGGCGTCGGCCTGGCCCGCGGCTACTCCGGACGCCCGGACCTGACCGCCGAGAAGTTCCTGCCCGACCCGTACGGCGCGCCCGGCGCGCGGCTCTACCGCACCGGTGACCTGGCCCGCGTCCTGCCAGACGGCGAACTGGACTTCGTCGCCCGCGTCGACCACCAGGTCAAGCTGCGCGGCTACCGGATCGAACTGGGCGAGATCGAGACCGCGCTGACCGCCGACCCGGCGGTGGCCGAGGCCGTCGCCCTGGTCCGCGAAGACAGCCCCGGCGACCGTCAGCTCGTCGCCTACGTGGTGGCCGCGCCGGACGCCGACAAGCAGGCACTCGGCCCCGCCGCGCTGCGGGCCCGGCTCACCGGCCTGCTGCCCTCGTACATGGTGCCCTCCGCCTACCTGCGCCTGGAGGTGGTCCCGCTGACCGCCAACGGCAAGCTCGACCGCCGGGCGCTGCCCGCGCCCGGCCGCGCCGCCACCGCCGTCGGCGAGCACGTCGCCCCGCGCGACGCCACCGAGGCGGCTGTGGCCGCCGTCTGGGCCGAGGTGCTGGGCCTGGACGAGGTCGGGGTGCACGACAACTTCTTCGACCTCGGCGGCGACTCCATCCGCGCCGTGGCCCTGGTCGGCGCGCTGCGCGCGGCCGGCTTCGAGACCACGGTCCGCGACGTCTTCGACCGCCGGACGGTGGCCAGGCTCGGCGCGCTGCTCACCGAGAACGCCGAGCTGGCCGAGGACGGCGGCGCCCCGCAGGGTCCCGAGGCACCGGTCGCGCCGTTCGCGCTGATCGGCGCGGAGGACCGGGCGGCCCTGCCGCCGGGCGTCGTCGACGCCTACCCGGTCTCGCTGATCCAGGCCGGGATGCTCGTCGAGATGCACGGCGCCGACGAGAACCGGTACCACAACATCACCTCGTTCCGGATCCGCGACGACCGCGCCTTCGACCCCGGGGCCTTCCAGCGGTCGGCCGACCTGATCGTGGCCCGGCACGAGGTCATGCGCACCTCCTTCGCCCTCGCCGGGTACGCGCGGCCGCTCCAGCTGGTCCATGCGACCGGTTCCATGCCCGTCGTCGTGGACGACCTGCGCGGCCTGCCGCGCGGACGTCGTGAGCAGGCGCTGTGGGAGTTCGCCGACGCGGACCGGGCGGTCCTGTTCGACCTGGAGCGCGCGCCGCTGATGCGGATGGCCGTCCATCTGCTCGACGAGGAGAGCTGGTGGCTCTCCATCACCGAGTGCCACCCCGTCATCGAGGGCTGGAGCTACCACTCCCAGCTGATGGAGCTGCTGCGCGCCTACGACCGGATCGTGCGGGGGCTTGCGCCCGAACCGGCCCCGCCCGCGCCCGCCGTGCGCTACGCCGACTTCATCGCCGCCGAGCTGCGCTCCCTGGACGACCCGGCGGACCGGGAGTTCTGGCGCGGCGTGGTCGAGGACCACGAGCGGTTCACCATCCCCGCCGGCTGGGCCGCCGACGCGGACGGTGTCGCGGGACCTGCGGGCGGGGGCGACCCCGACGAGCGCTACCGCCTGGACCTCCCGCTCGGCGATCTGGAGCCCGGCCTGCGGGCGCTCGCCTCGGCCGCCGAGGTCCCGTACAAGAGCGTGCTGCACGCCGCGCACAGCAAGGTCCTCTCCCTGCTGACCCCGGCCTCGGCCTTCCGCGGCGGCATGGTCGCCGACGCCCGGCCCGAGCGGGCCGGCGCCGAGCGGGTCTCCGGGATGTACCTCAACTCCGTGCCGTTCCCCTACCGCAGGGCCGCGTCGACCTGGGGGGAGCTGGCCCGCGAGGTCTTCACCCGCGAGATCGAGCTCTGGCCGCACCGGCGCTTCCCGATGCCGGCCATGCGCCGCCCGGGCGGCGAACGGCACCTGATCGACGTGCTCTTCCACTACCTGGACTTCCACCAGGTGGACACCGAACTCATCGACATCATGGCCAGCCGGGACGACAGCCCGAACGAGTTCCGCCTGGTCGTCGGCACCCCGGTGCGCGGGCACCTCTCCCTCGCCTCCCGGTCCGGCACGGTCACCCGCGCGCACGCGGAGCGGCTGATGGAGCTCTACCGCGCGGTGCTCACCGACATGGTCGCCACCGGCGTGGACGGTGGCGCGACCGGGGCCTTCCCCGACGCCGCCGAGCTGGCCCGCCTCGCCGCTCCCGCCAGGCCGCACCCGGCGGCGCCGCGCGACCCGCTGGCCGCCTTCGAGGCGCAGGCGGCCGCGACCCCGGACGCGACCGCGCTGCGCTACGGCGCGGGCGCCGCCGACGCCCTGTCCTACGCCGAACTGGACGCCCGGGCCGAGCGGTTCGCCGCGGCGCTGACCGCGCTGGGCGCCGGCCGGGAGAGCCGCGTCGCGGTGCTGCTGGACCGCGGTCCGGAGCTGGTCGCCGCGCTGCTCGGGGTGTGGAAGGCGGGCGCCGCACAGGTGCCCGTCGACCCGGCCACGCCCGACGCCCGCCTGCGCGGCTTCCGTTACGACCTGGCGATCACCCAGGCCGCCCACGCGGACCGGCTGCGGCCCGCAGCGCCGCGCCTGCTGGTGGAGCGGCTGCCGTTCGCCTCGGTCGCCGCGACGCGACCCGAGACCCTCCCGGAGCAGCTCGCCTACGTCCTGCACACCTCCGGCTCGACCGGGACGCCCAAGGGCGTGGAGATCAGCAGGGCCGCGCTCGCCCACTACCTGGACCACGCGGTGCGGCAGTACGCCCCGGCCGGCACGGGCGGGGCGCCGAGCCTCGGCTCGATCGGCTTCGACCTGGGCCTGGCCGCGCTGTGGGCGCCGCTGATGACCGGGCAGTCCGTGCACCTGCTGCCGCCGTGCGTCCCGCCCGGTGAGCTGGGCGCACGGCTGCTGGAGGGCGCGCCGTACGCCTTCCTCGGGCTCACCCCGGGGCAGCTGGCCCTGCTGGAGGTGCAGTTGACGGACAACCAGCTCAACTCGTTGGCCGCCCTGGTGGTCTGTGCGGGCGACGCGTACCCGGCCGCGCAGGCGGCCCGGTTGCGGCGCCGGGCCCCCGGGCTCCGGCTGGCGGCCGAGTACGGCCCGACCGAGGCGACGGTGGCGGCGACGGCCTGCGAGGTGCCCGAGTCCGTCGCCCGCGCCCTGGTGCCGCTCGGGCGGCCGCTGCCCGGCGCGGTGGTCCGCCTGCTCGACGACGAGCTGCGGCCGGTGCCGGACGGCGTCGTCGGCGAGGTCTGGCTCGGCGGGGCGGGCCTCGCCCGTGGCTACGCCGACCGGCCGCTGCTGACGGCGGACCGGTTCCTGCCCGACCCCTACGGCCCGCCCGGATCCCGTCTCTACCGCACCGGCGACCTGGCCCGGCATCTGGCCGACGGCGCGCTGGAGTTCACCGGCCGCGCCGACGAGCAGCTGAAGATCAACGGCCACCGCGTCGAACTCGGCGAGGTGGAGGCGGCTCTCGCGGCGGACCCGCAGGTGCGCGACGCCCTGGTGCTGGCCGTCGACGCGGCGGACGGCGGACGCCGGCTCGCGGCGTGGGTCGTGCCGCTGCCCGGGACCCGTGCCGCCGAGCTGTCCGTCCCGGCGCTGCGGGACCGGCTGCGGACGGTGCTGCCCACCGCCCTGCTGCCGTCCACCGTCCGGGTGGTCGAGGAGCTGCCGCTGACCGGGCACGGCAAGCGGGACAAGGCGGCACTCGCCGCCCTGACCTCCGTCGCGGACCGCTCCGCCACCTCCGTGGCCGTCCCCTTCACCGCACCACGCACCGCCACGGAGCGCCTCCTGGCCTCCCTCTGGGCAGAGGTGCTGGGTCTGTCCCGGGTCGGCGTCGACGACGACTTCCGTGACCTGGGCGGCGACTCGCTGCTGGTGCCGCCGTTGCTGCTCGCCGCGGCGCGGGAGGGGCTCCGGCTCGACCTGGCCACCGCGCTGCGGCACCACACCGTCGCCCGGATCGCCGCCGCCCTGGACGCGAGCGGCCACGGCGTTCCCGCCCCCGCCCCCGTCCTGGACGCGAGCAGCCACGGCGTTCCAGCCCCCGCCACCCGTCCACAGAGCCCGGAAGGACCGCACTGACATGTCCGACACGCTGACGTCCGAGGTCGGGGCGCCCGACCGGTTCGCCGCTCCGGTCCGGCACCTGGTCTCCATCGACGACCTGAGCGACGACGAGCTGTTCCGGCTCGCCGCCCGCGGCGCGCAGTTCGCGGCCGGCACCGCCGGGCGGCCCAGGCCCCTGGCAGGCCTGGTCGCCGGGATCTACTTCGCGAAGACCTCCACCCGCACCCGCACCGCCTTCTCCTCCGGCGCGCTGCGGCTCGGCGCCTCGATCGTCACCTACGGTCCAGGCGACCTCCAGCTCAACACCGGCGAGTCGACGGAGGACACCGGCCGGGTGCTGGCCGGCATGCTGGACCTGCTGGTGGCCCGCACCGCCGGTCCCGAGGCGGAGCTGCGCGGCTGGGCCGCGCAGGACCGGATGTCGGTCGTGAACGCGATGAGCGCCGAGGAGCACCCGACCCAGGCGCTCACCGATCTCACCACACTGCTGGGGCACTTCGGCCGGATCGAGGGTCTGCGGGTGCTCTACGTCGGCGAGGGCAACAACACCGCGGCCGCCCTGGCCCTGGCCCTGACCCGCTACCCCGGCGTCGAGCTCCACCTGCGCACCCCCGCCGGGTACGGCCTGACCGCCGACGTATCGGCCCGCGCACTGATCCAGTGCGCCCGCACCGGCGCGGTCCTGACCGAGCGTCACGACATGGCGGAGCTGCCCGAGGGGCTGGACGCGATCTACACGACACGGTGGCAGACCACGGGCACCAGCAAGCCGCACGCGGACTGGCGGGAGCGGTTCGCGCCGTTCCAGGTCACCGCCGGGCTCTGGGAGCGCAGCCCGATGGCTGTCTTCCTGCACGACCTGCCCGCCCACCGCGGCGAGGAGGTGGTCGCGGAGGTGCTGGACGGACCCCGCAGCATCGCCTTCACCCAGGCGCGGAACAAGCTGAACAGCGCGATGGCGGTCCTGGAGTTCACCCACGGCGGCACCCGATGAGCGCGCCCACGGCGCCGCCGCCCGTTCCGTCGGATCCCGCCGAGGTCTCCTGGCTGCTGCTCACGGGGAACGCCGACCGCAGCGTCCGGGTCCGCCTGGCGGCGTCCGCAGCGCCGGTGCCGGCCGAGGCGGAGCCGCTGCCTGCCGCCCCGGCTCCCGAGGCGGCTCCCGGGGCGGGTGCTGGGGCGGGTGCCGCGCAGGACACGGCGGAGCAGGCCGGTCAGGCCGAGCCGGTGACGCTGTCCGAGCCGGCCCTGGCGCCGCTGCGGGCCAACCGGGACTTCCGGATGCTGTGGGGCGGCGCCGGTCTTTCCGTCCTGGCCTCCCGGGCCACCGCTGTGGCCTATCCGCTCACCGTCCTGTGGGCCACCCGCTCGCCCGGCGCGGCCGGTCTGGTCGGCGCGGCGCTGCTGCTGCCGCAACTGCTGGTGCAGTTGCCCGGCGGAGCGCTGGTCGACCGGTGGGACCGCCGCCGCCTCATGGTCTGCTCCGGACTCGGCCAGGCGGTGGCCGCGGGCGCGGTGGCCGCGATGCTGGCGACACATCACTTCTGGCTGTGGGCGATGCTGTTGTCCGCGTTCGTCGAGGGGGCGCTCGCGGTGCTGCACCAGCTCGCCGAGCGGGCGGCCGTCCCGTCGGTGGTCCCGCCGTCGCAGCTGGGCACGGCGCTCGGCGGCAACGAGGCCAGGACCAGGGCCGCGTCCATCGCCGGCCAGCCGCTCGGCAGCGGACTGCTGGCCGTCGCGCAGTCGCTGCCCTACGTGGCCGCGGTCGCGGCGCAGCTCGCCTCCGTGCTCTGCCTGCTGGGCGTCCGCGGCGACCTCCAGGAGCAACGCCCGGGCCCGCGCCCCGGGTTGGTGGCCGAGGTCCGCGAGGGCCTGGTCTGGATGTGGCGGCAGCCGCTGCTGCGCGCGGTCATGGCGGCCGTCGCCGTCACCAACGTCCTGTTCCAGGCCCTCAACCTGGCCGTCATGGACGGCATCCGCCAGGCCGGCGGGTCGCCGTTCCAAGCCGGTCTCGTGCTGTCGCTCAGCGGCGTGGGCGGACTCCTCGGCGCGCTCACCGGCGGCTGGTGGAACCGCAGGTTCTCGCTGCGCGCGCTGGTCCGCGGCGGCCTCCTGGTCTGGAGCCTGCTGCTGCCCCCGGTCGCCTTCCTCCACGGCGCGGGCGCGCTCGGCCCGCTGTTCGCCGCGAGCGGCTTCGTCGGCGGGGTCTTCAACGTCGCCGGCGGCGTCTACCTCGTCTCCATCGCCCCCGACGCGATGCGCGGCCGCGCGAACTCCGTGGCCATGCTCGTCGGCTCCGGCGCGATGGCCGCGGGCCCCGTCGCCGCGGGCGTGGCCTTGGGCCACTGGGGCCCTGGCCCCGTCATCCTCTCCCTCGCCACCGCGATGGCCGTCACCACCCTCACCACCCTCCTCAGCCCCTCCTTCCGCCGCAGCGCATAGGCCGAAGAGCCAGCTGCAACCCCCAGGGGCGCGGGACCTGCTCAATCAACGGCGTGCGCGGGCAACCACCTGAGGCGGATGGCCCTGCTCGAAGGGCCAGTTGCATCCCCAGGGGCGCGGGCCCTGCTCAATCAACGGCGTGCGCGGGCAACCACCTGAGGCGGATGGCCCTGCACGAAGAGCCAGCTGCAACCCCCAGGGCCGCGGGCCCTGCTCAATCAACGGCGTGCGCGGGCAACCACCTGAGGCGGATGGCCCTGCACGAAGAGCCAGCTGCAACCCCCAGGGCCGCGGGGCCCTGCTCAATCAACTGCGTGCGCGAGCAACCTACCGGGGCGGATGGCCCTGCACGTTGAGGGCCATCCGCCCCGGTAGGTTGCTCGCGCCCACGCGGCGGAGCCGCATATCGGCAGAGCCCCGCGCCCCTTTTCGCGCTCCGCGCGGAGGCGGCGCGGAAGCGGTGACGCCGTATAGGGGCTGGATAGCGCGGGGAACGACAGTGATGGCGTCGGTTCGAACACATCCGCCCAACCCTCCATCCCTACCGAACGAGGAGTCCGAACCATGTCCCAGCCAGCCGTCAATCGCCGGGGAGTGCTCAAGGGCGCCCTGGGCATCGCGGGGGCGGCCGTAGGCGTCGCCGCCACGGCGACGTTGCTCGGTGCCGCGCCGGTCGCCGCCCTCTCGCCGGGGGCGACGCCCTCGCTGCCGCCCGTTCCGGGCATGCGGGGGGACCGTCGCGCCAACGAGCTCTGGTACCAGTTCGACCAGGTGTCCTACTTCGCGCCGTCGGCGGAGATGAAGGCGGCGGTCGGCGCGATCGTCGCGCCCTTCGGCGGGTTCAGCAAGCTCTACGACGGCTACGAGGCCTGCCGCCAGGGCGGCTACCCGCAGAGCTTCCTGGAGCTGATCGAACCCAACCGCGCCGCCTTCGAGTTCGTCTCCCAGGCGCAGCGCCAGGTCTTCGACACCTACTACCGCCACGACCTGGACGGCCTCACCTTCGCCTTCCAGGAGTTCGGCCAGGGCACCCTGTTCGACCCGCGCCGTCCGGTCGGCAACAAGGTGCACATGATGAACTACACGCCGCCGCAGCCCACCCACGACTACCACGCCTGGCAGCCCGTCTTCGCCGGCTTCGCGCTGCTGGACATCGACCGCCACTACTGGCGGCGCGTGCACCCGCTGGTCGGCATCGCCTGGGAGCTGCAGTCCATCGCGTGGCCCGCGATCGACTCGCCCGACAACCCGCACCTGCCGCGCCACCTCGTCGACCACATCACCGACAAGTGGCTGCGCCGCGACCAGGACGAGATCGACGCGATGTTCGACGTCTTCCCCTACCCGGCGGACATGGGCAAGTAGCCCGACCAAGAGACGGACCGGAGGCTTTCCGACATGCCCGGCACACCCATCACGACCGGTGACTACCCTCACGGCTCCGGCAGCAGGATCGGGGTCTGGCTCGTCGGCGCGCGCGGATCGGTCGCCACGACCGCCGTCGCGGGCGCCGCGGCGATCGCCGCGGGCCTGGCCTCCGCCCAGGGCTGCGTCACGGAGCTCCCCGCCTTCGCCGACGCCTCCCTGCCGGCCCTCGCCGACCTCGTGTTCGGCGGCCACGACGTCGTCGAGACGTCGCTGTCGGCCAGGGCGGGCCTGCTCGTCGAGGCCGGCGTCCTGCCGGCGGCGGTGCTGCGGGCCGCGGCCCCGGGACTGGCCGCGGCCGAGGAGGAGCTGCGCGACGGCTCCGCCCGGCCCGGCGAGTCCCAGGCCGAGACCGTGGCGCGGCTCGCCGCGGACATCCGCGCCTTCCGCAACCGGCACCTGCTGGAGCACGTGGTGGTGGTCAACGTGGCTTCCACCGAGCCGTCCCCCGAGCCCTCGCCGGCCTTCCTGGACCTGGAGGCGCTGGAGGCGGCCATGGCGGAGCCCGGCAGCAGCGTGCTGCCGCCCAGCTCGCTGTACGCCTACGCGGCCTTCTCGGCCGGCGCCGCCTACGTCAACTTCACGCCGTCCACGGGCGCGCGGCTGCCCGCGCTGTGGCAGCTGGCCCGGCGCCACCGGGTTCCGCACGCGGGACGGGACGGAAAGACCGGCGAGACGCTGGTCAAGAGCGCGCTCGCGCCGATGTTCCTGCAGCGCGGGCTGACCCTGAACGCCTGGTCCGGCACCAACCTGCTGGGCGGCGGCGACGGCGCGACGCTCGCCGATCCCCAGGCGGCGCTCAGCAAGACCGAGTCCAAGCAGCGGGTGCTCGAGGAGCTGGTCGGCGCGCCCGTCCCCGGGCAGGTGCACATCGACAACGTGCCGGCGCTGGGGGAGTGGAAGACCGCGTGGGACCACATCCGCTTCGAGGGCTTCCTCGGCGTGCGGATGACCATGCAGTTCACCTGGGAGGGCTGCGACTCGGCGCTCGCCGCGCCGCTCGTCCTGGACCTGGCCCGGCTCGCCGCGCTGGCCTGCCGCCGGGGCGAGAGCGGACCGCTGCGGGCGCTCGGCTTCTTCTTCAAGGACCCGGTGGACTCGCAGCAGCACAACCTCTCGCTCCAGTTCGAGGCCCTGCGCACCTGGGCGCTGCACCCGGCCGAGGTGCTGACGGAGGCGGCGTCATGACCACCACGCCGCGCCGCCTGTCCACCGATCTCGCGACCGAGGGCCGCGAGTCCGCCTGGCCCTGGGCGTACGGCTCCCCGCAGCTTCCCCTCGACATCACCGCCGCCACCGTCGCCTCCGCAGCGGCGGCCACACACCGCCCGGCGCGGCCCTTCGCCGCGCCCGACGCCGGGGACGCCGCTGCCACGGCGCCCGCGACCGCTCGCACTTCGCGGCCTCTCGCCGATCCCGACGCCCAGGACGCCTCCGCGCGTCCGGGGGGCCGGGGCGTGGCGGGGGAGCGCGGAGCGTCGTCGTCTGGCCTCCTCGATGACCACGCGCCCGCACCCCTGGCGTCCTCCGCGCGGCGGACGCGGGGCGTGGGGGAGCCCACCGGCCGTCCGGCGACCGGGCGGTGGGTGGGGGCGGCGGCATCGCCGCCTGGTGCGCCGCGACCCGCCGGGCGGAGCCCCAGGCTGCGCCTGGTCCGTGCGGCGTCCGCGCAGCCGGCCGCACCGGCGGCCGACGCGGCGGGAGAGGCGCGGCGGGCCGGGAGATGGGAGGTGCTCGCGCAGCTCGTGCGCGCTCCCGCCGCACTGACCGTGCCCGGGGACGTGCTCGTCGGCGCGGTCGCGTCCGGGCGTCGGCCGGGACCGCGGGTCGCGGCCGTGGCCGGTGCGTCCGTCGCGCTCTACTGGGCCGGAATGGCGCTCAACGACTGGGCCGACCGCGACGAGGACGCGGTCGAGCGGCCCGAGCGGCCGATCCCCTCCGGCCGGATCTCCGCGCCCGCCGCCCTCGGCGTGGCCGTCGGCCTGACGGCCACCGGGCTCGGCCTCGGCGCGCTGGGCGGCGGACGCCGCGGCCTGCTGCTGCGCACGCTCCCGCTCGCGGCCTCCGTCTGGGCCTACGACCTGGGTCTGCGCCGGACCCGGTTCGGGCCGGCGGCGATGGCCGCCGCCCGCGCGCTGGACGTCCTGCACGGTGCGGACCGCGTCCGTCCCGCCGCGGCCCCGGCCGGCGCCGTCGCCCTGCACACGCTGATACTGACGCGGCTGAGCCGGCTGGAGGTCCACGGCGCCGAGAGCTCCGCGGAGCCGCGCCGTGCGCTCGCCACGACCGCCGTCCTGGCGGCGGGCCTGGCGGCGGGCCTGGCGGCCCGTCCGCTCGCGGCGGGGCCCGCCGCCCACCTCGCGGCCGCCCGGTTCTCGGCCACCCACCTCGCGGCTGCCCACCTCTCGGCCACCCACCTCGCGGCTGCCCGCTTCTCGGCTGCCCAGTACGCGGCCGACCTGCTCCCGGCCCAGCTGGACGCCGAGCGCTCCCGCTCGGCCGACGACGTCCGCGCCGCCGTCGGCGCGGGGATCCACGCGCTGCTGCCGCTCCAGGCGGCCCTGCTCGCCCGGGCCGGGAACCCCCGGCTCGCCCTACCGCTCCTGCTGGCCCGTCCCGTGGCCGGCCGTCTCGCCCGGAAGGTGGCACCGACATGACGGAGACGCCCGCGTACCAGGTTCCCGACGCCGTCGTCGCGGCGTTCCCGCCCGGCGGGGGCCGCGACGACCACCTGGAGCACCGGTCATGAACCCGCCCGCACCCGTCGGCGTCGACGGCCCGGCCCTGCCGCGTTTCGCGTACGGCACCAACGGCTTCGCCGACCACCGGCTCGACGACGCTCTGCTG
Source organism: Streptacidiphilus sp. MAP12-33 (assembly GCF_041261265.1). Lineage (NCBI taxonomy): Bacteria > Bacillati > Actinomycetota > Actinomycetes > Kitasatosporales > Streptomycetaceae > Streptacidiphilus > Streptacidiphilus sp. MAP12-33. The sequence goes on along the minus strand of NZ_JBGCCA010000029.1, from coordinate 45,947 downwards.
GTGCTCGCCGACCTCGGCTACGAGGGCGTCGCGCTCACCCTGGACCACGCGCACCTGGACCCCTACGCGCCCGACCTGCGCCATCGGCTGAACCGGGTGCACCGCGCCCTGGCCCGGACCGGGCTGGCCGTGGTGGTCGAGACCGGCGCCCGCTACCTGCTCGATCCGCGGCGCAAGCACCACCCGACGCTGCTCTCGGCCGACCCGTCCGGTCGCGCCCTGCGGCTGGGCCTGCTGCGTCGCGCGGTCGACATCGGCGCCGAACTCGGCGCCGAGGCGGTGCACCTCTGGAGCGGCACGGCCGAACCGGGCGTCACGGCGCAGAGCGCCTGGAGCCGGCTGGTCGAGGGCTGCGCGCACCTGCTCGGCCGGGCCGAGCAGGCGGGTGTCGACCTCGCCTTCGAGCCCGAACCCGGCATGCTCGTCGGCGACCTGGCCGGCTACCGCGACCTGGACCGCGCTCTCGGCTCCCCGGAGCGGTTCCGGCTGACCCTCGACCTGGGCCACTGCCTCTGCGTCGAACCCGAGCCGGTCGACGCCTGCGTGCGTGCGGTCGCGTCGCGGATCGCGCACGTCCAGATCGAGGACATGCGGCGCGGTGTGCACGAGCACCTGCCCTTCGGCGAGGGGGAGCTGGACGTGCCGTCGGCACTGGCCGCACTGGACCGGGCCGGCTACCGCGGCCTCGTCTCCGTGGAGCTGCCCCGGCACAGCCACGCGGCCCCGGCTCTCGCGGAGAGCTCCCTGGCCCACCTGCGCGCGGCGGCCGCCTCGGCGGGGAGCGCCGTCCCGTCCCTCCCGGGTGCGCCCGCCCGCACCGCACCGATCCGTCAGGAGGCGGTTCTGTCATGACGACGATGGCTTTCCGGTCCGTCGACGCGGACCTCACGGCGGAGAACGCCGTGCTGGACGCGCTCACCGCGCGCACCCTGGACACCTGCCTGCGCTCCGCGCTGGACGCCGAGCACCGCGCCCGGCTCGCCGCCGACCTGTCCGACGTCGCCGCCCGCGGCGAGGAGGCGCTCGCCGCACTGTTCCCCGGAGCCGGACGCCGGTTCGGCCGAGGTCCGCTGCCCGGCTGGGGTGGCTGGCACCTCGACGACGCGGTGCGCACCCTGCTGCTGCGCGCGCTGCCACTGCGGGGCGCCGCCCTGGCCGCGGCGGCGGAGGCCCGCTACCGCGAGGGCAACGCGGCCGAACGCCGCGGCGTGCTGCGGGCGCTGCCGTTCCTCACGGTCGGCGCGCTGGCGCTGCCGTTGGTGGACGACGCGCTGCGGACCAACGACGTGCGCCTGATCACCGCCGCACTCGGCCCCTACGCGGGCGCCCTGCTTCCGCAGGACCGTTGGCGCCAGGCTGTGCTCAAGTGTCTTTTTACCGGTGTCCCGTTGAGTCGCGTGGCCGGGCTGGCCGAGCGCCGCGACGCCGAACTGGCCCGGATGGCAACCGGGTTCGCCACCGAGCGGGAGGCCGCCGGCCGCCCGATCCCCGAGGACCTCTGGTCGCTCCTACCGCACCAGGCGGCCTAGGCGTTCCCCGGCCCGGCCGGTCCCGCCCATCCCGCCCATCCCGCTCATCCCGCCCGTCCCGCCCGTCCCGCCCGTCCCGCCGATCCCTGCATCCCCTCTCGATCCGGAGTCCGGACCCATGCGCATCTTCGATCCGCACATCCACATGACGTCCCGCACCACGGACGACTACCAGGCGATGCGCAGAGCCGGTGTGCGTGCGCTGGTCGAGCCGGCCTTCTGGCTGGGCCAGCCGCGCACCCATCCGGCCTCCTTCACCGACTACTTCGACTCCCTGCTGGGCTGGGAGCCCTATCGCGCGTCGCAGTTCGGCATCCGCCACCACTGCACGATCGGCCTGAACCCGAAGGAGGCCAACGACCCGCGCTGCCTGCCGGTGCTGGACGAGCTGCCCCGCTACCTCGTCAAGGACGGTGTCGTCGCGGTCGGCGAGATCGGCTACGACAACGTGACGCCGGCCGAGGACCACGCCTTCTCGGTGCAGCTCGGCCTGGCGGTGGAGCACGGGCTGCCCGCCCTGGTGCACACCCCGCACCGCGACAAGGCGGGCGGCACCAGCCGCTCGCTCGCGGTCGTCCGCGAGTCGGGCATCGACCCCGGCGCCGTCGTCCTCGACCACCTCAACGAGGTGACCGTCGGCGAGGTGGCCGACTCCGGCTGCTGGATGGGGTTCTCGATCTACCCGGACACCAAGATGACGCCGCAGCGCATGGTCGCGATCCTGCGGAACCACGGCACCGAGCGGATGCTGGTCAACTCCGCGGCCGACTGGGGCCACAGCGACCCCCTGCTCACCCGGACCACCGCCGAGGCCATGCTCGACGCCGGCTTCGACGAGGACGAGGTGGACCGGGTCCTGTGGCGCAATCCCGTGGCCTTCTACGGGCAGTCCGGACGACTGGACCTCGACGACCCGGACGAGGCCGCCACCGCGGGCCTCTTCGCGGGCAACTCCATCGCGCGCGGCGGAAGCTGAGGAAGCGAGCGAATCCGATGCGATTTCTCCACCCGGACGGCACCACCGTCCATCTCGCGTACTGCACGAACGTCCACCCGGCCGAGACCCTCGACGGGATCGTCGAGCAACTGGCGCAGTTCGCCGGTCCGGCCCGACACCGGCTCGGTGTGCCGCGCCTCGGCGTCGGGCTCTGGCTGGCGGCCGACCTGGCCGCGCGACTGGTCGCCGAACCGCAGGCCGTCGCCCGGCTGCGCGGCGAGCTCGACGGGCTCGGTCTGGAGGTGTTCACCCTCAACGGCTTCCCGTACCGCGGCTTCCACGCCCCCGTGGTCAAGCGGGCCGTCTACGTGCCCGACTGGGCCCAGCCGGCCCGGCTGGAGTACACGCTGAACCTGGCCCGGGTGCTGGTCGCGCTGATGCCGCAGGACGTCACCCGCGGTTCGGTGTCCACGCTGCCGCTGGCCTGGCGCACCGCCTGGACCCGCGCACAGCGGGTGGCCGCCGCCCGGCACCTGGACGAACTGGTGGTCGGCCTGAAGGTGATCGAGGCCGAGACCGGACGCAAGGTCCGGGTCGCCATGGAGCCCGAGCCGGGCTGCGTGGCCGAGACCGTCGAGCAGGCGGTCGCGGCGCTCACCGGCGTGGACCGCGACTGGGTCGGCGTCTGCCTGGACGCCTGCCATCTGGCCGTCACCCACGAGGATCCGGCACAGGCCGTGGCGCACCTGGCCGAGGCCGCGGTGGCCGTGGTCAAGCTGCAGGCGTCCGCGGCGCTGGAGGCGTCCCGCCCCGGCGCCCCGGAGGTCCAGGAGGCGCTGCGCCCGTTCGCCGAGCCGCGCTTCCTGCACCAGACCAGGGAGGCCGCCGCCGACGGCGTCGTCCTCGGCGCGGACGACCTCGGCCCGGCGCTCGCGGGCGGCCTGCCGGCCCGCGCGCCCTGGCGGATCCACTACCACGTGCCCTTGTACCAACGCCCGGACGCGCCCCTGGACAGCACCGTCGACACGCTCAGGGAGACGCTGCGACTGCTGTTCGGCGGTCCCCGGGCGCTGACCGACCACATCGAGGTGGAGACCTACACCTGGTCGGTGCTCCCGGAGCGGAGCCGCCCGGCCGACGGCGCCGGTCTCGTGGAGGGTCTGGCCGCCGAACTGGACTGGGCCCGCCGCGAGTTGCTCGCGCTCGGCCTGCGGGAGCAGGGATGAGCGCGGAGCGCCGCCCGGTGGCGGTGATCTGCGTCGTCGGCCTGACCCGTCGGCTGCTCGGGTACATGCCCCATCTGCGCGCGATCGGTGAGCAGGGTTTCGCGGCCTCGCTCGACACCGTGTTCCCCGCCGTCACCGCGAGCGTCCAGGCGACGCTGACCACCGGTCTGCTGCCCGCCGAGCACGGCGCCGTCGGCAACGGCTGGTACTTCCGCGACCACGGCGAGGTCATGATGTGGCGCCAGCACAACGCTCTGGTCCAGGGCGAGAAGGTGTGGCAGGCCGCCCGCCGGATCGACCCGGACCACCGCACCGCCTACCTGTGCTGGTGGTGGGCGATGGGCGCCGACGTCGACACCGTGCTCACGCCCCGCCCGGTCTACCACTACGACGGACGCAAGTCCCCGGACTGCTACACCAGGCCGGCCGGGCTCCGTGACGAACTCACGGCCAGACAGGGCGAGTTCCCGCTGTTCCAGTACTGGGGTCCGACGGCCTCGATCGAGTCCAGCCGGTGGGTCGCGCAGGCGGCGCGGTACGTGGTCGAGCAGCGCGGGCCCGACCTGACCTTCGTCTATCTGCCCCATCTCGACTACGACCTGCAACGCTTCGGCCCCGACGGCTCCGAGGCCGCCCACGCGGCGCGCGTGGCGGACGCCGCGCTCGCCCCGCTCCTGGCGGACCTGCGCGACCGCGGCACCACGGTGGTGGCGCTGAGCGAGTACGGCATCTCGTCCGTCTCCCGCCCGGTCGACCTCAACCGCGCGCTGCGCCGGGAGGGGCTGCTCTCGGTCACCACCCAGCGCGGCATGGAGTACCTGGACCCGGCGGCCTCCCGCGCCTTCGCGGTGGCCGACCACCAGGCGGCCCACGTCTACGTGGCCGACCCGCAGGACGTGCCCAGGGTCAGGGACGTGCTCAAGTCCCTGCCCGGGGTGGACGAGCTGTGGGACCGCACGGAGCAGGCCGACCACGGGATCGGGCACGCCAACGCCGGCGAGCTCGTCGCGGTGGCGGAGCCGGACGCCTGGTTCACCTACTACTACTGGCTCGACGACGAGCGCGCCCCCGACTTCGCCCGCGGCGTGGAGATCCACCGCAAGCCCGGGTACGACCCGGCGGAGCTCTTCTTCGACCCGTCCGACCCGTTGGTCAAGGCGAAGGCGGCCTGGTCCCTGGCCCGGAAGAAGGCCGGGATGCGGGCGCCACTGCGCGTGGTCCCGCTCGACCCGGGCTGCGTCCGGGGCAGCCACGGCCGTCTGCCCGACGACGACCGGGATGCTCCGATCCTGCTCTGCTCGGCTCCGGAGGCGGAGCGCGACCGCTACCACGCCACCGAGGTCAAGCAACTGCTGCTGCGACTGGGCGGCCTGGTCTGAGCTCGACCGGACACGACCGGAACAACCGAGCCCGACCGGAACAACCGAGCCCGACCGAACACGACTGACACGCGACAACCGACAGGTAACCGAGAGAACCCCATCCAAGGGGAGGAGGGTGACGATGGCATACGTGACGACACCGACGGACACCCCGGTGGCGCCGCTGCACATCGACCACGTGGCTGACATCGCCGAGGTGTACGTGCCGTGGACCGCTCGCAAGGCGGTCGCGGAACTGCAGGCCAGCGGCGAGGGACACGTGTGGTGGTGGCCGCTGCCGGAGCTGTCCGACCCGGCCGACGACGCGCTGCTGGACGCCGTCGAACGCGGCCGGGCGCGCCGCTTCCACGCCGAGCGGGACGCCGCGGCGTTCGCCCGCACCCGTGCGGGTGCGCGGCGTGCGGTGGCCGCCCTGCTCGGCGTCGACCCGGAGGACGTCACCATCGGCCGCAGGGTCTGCCCCGGCTGCGGCGACAAGGAGCACGGCCCGCCGGCCGTGGTCCGCCCGCCGGTGCCGCTGGCCGTCAGCCTCTCCCGGACGCTCGGCTGCGGCGTCCTGGCGCTGCGCGCCGGCGACTGGGTCGGGGTGGACGTCGAGGCGCTGCGGCCCGTCGAGTCGCGGGCCCTGGCCGAGCTGGTGCTGACGGCGCGGGAGCGGAACCACCTGCTCTCGCTGGAGTCCGACTGGGAGCGGACGCTGGCCTTCCACCGGGCCTGGACCCGGAAGGAGGCGGTGGTCAAGGCGGTCGGCCTGGGCCTGCTGGGCATGGAGCTGAACGCGCTCGACGTGAACCCGGCCCAGGAGGGCCCGGTGGAGGTGCTGCACGTCCACAAGGGCGAGCACACCCGCTGGTGGGTCGAGGACATCAACCTGCGCGACCAGTGGGCCGCGGCGATCGCCCGTCCCCTGGACGGCGGCGCACGGCTCGGCCCGCTCCACACCCACCACCCGGTGGAGGGCTCCTGACCGACCCCCACCGCTTCGACCGGTCCCGGCCCCGCGCGCTTCCCCCGAGCGCGCGGGGCCGGGGCCTGCGCCCATGCGGCCGCGCCGCCGGCGGAACCGCAGCTCGGCGCCGATGGAGGGGGGAGGGCCCCACCCCGCCTGCGGGGGTGTGCCCGCGGCGGGTCGGGGGAGTGCCGCATAGCCCCGGTATAGATCGTGCAGGGACGCTTGGACCGATGCGTTCACTGCGGTCCACAGCCCGGTCGGCGCGTCAGGACGACAGCAGCTGACCACTGGAGAGGACCGTCCAATGAGGACCCGCCCCAGCATCGACCAGGCCCGCGGTGAGTTCGTGCGCGGGCGTCCGTCCGACGACCAGGCGATCGGCGCGGCCGCGGCCCTCCGGCTGGAGGGCGTGACCAAGGAGTACGGCCGCGGTGGACGCGGCGTGCGCGCGCTCGACGGGATCACCCTCGGCGTCGCACGGGGTTCGTTCACCGCCGTGATGGGACCCTCGGGTTCCGGCAAGTCCACGTTCCTGCACTGCGCCGCCGGTCTGGACCGCCCGACCTCCGGGCGCGTGCACATCGGCGACACCTCCCTCGACGGCATGAACGAGACCCAGCTGACGGAGCTGCGCCGGCAGCGCATCGGCTTCGTCTTCCAGGCCTTCAACCTGATCCCCGCCCTCTCCGTGCGGCAGAACGTCGAGCTGCCGCTGCGCCTGTCCGGCGAGCGGCTGGACCGGCGCTGGCAGGACGAGATCCTGGCCCGGGTCGGCCTGGAGGGGCGTGCGGGTCACCGTCCGGCGGAGCTGTCGGGTGGCCAGCAGCAGCGCGTCGCGATCGCCCGCGCGCTGATCACCCGCCCCGACGTCATTTTCGGTGACGAGCCGACAGGCGCCCTCGACACCGTGACCGCCCGTCAGATCCTTTCCCTGCTGCGCTCGTGCGTCGACGAGACCGGGCAGACGGTTGTCATGGTCACGCACGACCCGGTGGCCGCGTCCTACGCGGACACCGTGCTCTTCCTGGCCGACGGCCGGATCGCCGGCCAGCTCGACCACCCCAACGCCGACCAGGTCGCCGACCGGATGACCCGGCTGGGAGCGTGGGCCTGATGTTCCGCTACACGCTGCAGACCCTGCGCGCCCGCAAGGGCGGCTTCATCGGCGCCTTCCTGGCGCTGTTCTGCGCGGCGATGCTCGTCACGGCCTGCGGGATCCTGCTGGAGACGGGCCTGTCCGGCGCCATCGCCACCGAGCGCTACGCCGGCACGGCCGTCGTGGTCGGTGGCGACCAGCAGGTCCACGAGACGACCACGTCGGAGAAGAAGGGGAAGACGAAGACCAAGACCAAGTCCAAGCCCCTCTCGGAGCGGGTGTGGCTGCCCGCCGACACGGTGGACAAGCTCTCCGGGATCCAGGGCGCCGCGCGGGTCGTCCCGGAGCTCACCTTCACCGCCTACGCCGTGAACGCGCACGGACAGCCGACCTCGGGGATCGACGGCAAGCCCAGCTACGGGCACGCCTGGACCTCCGCTGTGTTGACCCCGTTCACACTCGTCCAGGGCTCCGCGCCGCAGGGCCCGGACCAGGTCGTCGTCGACCGTGAACTGGCCGGGAGCCTCGGTCTCCACGCCGGCAGCGCGCTCACCGTCGAGTCCGGCCTCGGGCCGCAGCGGTTCACCGTCTCCGGCGTCGCCGCACCCCGTGGCGGCGACCTCACCCAGCAGAGCTCGCTCTTCTTCTCGGACGACGAGGCGGCCACGCTGGCCGGCCACCCGGGCCAGGTCAGTGCGGTCGGCATCGTCGCCGCGTCCGGGGTCTCCGCGGACACCCTGGCCGCCGAGGCCCGCCAGGCCCTGGCGGGCACCACCGCCCAGGTCCACACCGGCGGCGACCTCGGTCCCATGGAGTTCCTCGACGCCTCGAACGCGCGGATCAAGCTGGTGTCGATGGGTGGCGCGATCGGCGGCACCTCGCTGCTCGTCGCGATCCTCGTGGTGGTCGGCACCTTCGCCCTCTCCATCCAGCAGCGCTACCGCGAGCTGGCGTTGCTCCGCGCGATCGCCGCCACACCGAAGCAGGTGCGCAAGCTGATCGGCCGGGAGGCGCTGCTCGTCGGCGGCGTCGCCGGGGTGACCGGAGCCGTCGCGGGTCTGCCCGTCGCCTACTGGCTGCACGACCGGTTCGTGGCGCTCAAGGCCATCCCGGACACCCTCCAGGTGACCTTCAGCGTCTTCCCGTTCTTCGCGGCCATCGGCGCGGCGCTGCTCGGCGCCTGGGCGGCGGCGCGCATCTCGGGCCGCCGCACCGCCCGGATCCGTCCGGCGGAGGCGCTGGCCGAGGCCGCCGTCGAGCGCCGTCTGGGCTGGGGGCGGCTGCTGGCCGGCCTCCTCGTGCTGGCGGGCGGCGTCGTGCTGCTGGCGGTGCTGAGCGTCCTCGACACCGAGCCCGCGTCCTCGCCGGTCACCTTCCTCACGGTGGTCGTGCTGGCCGTCGCCGTCTCGCTGCTGGGCCCGGTGATCGCGCGGATCGCCGTCACGGTGCTCGGCGCCCCGCTGCGCCTGGCCGGCGTCGGCGGCTACCTCGCCGCGGCCAACACCCGTGCGGGCGCCAAGCGGGTGGCGGCGGCGATCACGCCGCTGGCCCTGCTGATCGCCATGGCCTGCACGGTCTTCTTCGTGGCGACCACGATGGGTGACGCGTCGCAGGCGCAGGCGCGGGCCGGCAACAAGGCCGACTGGGTCGTGGCCGCGGCCACCCCCGGCGTTCCCGAGCAGGCCGTCCAGGCCCTGCGGCAGACGCCGGGCGTCACCGCCGCGACGGAGGTGCTGCACAGCTCCGTCCGGGTGGGCGTCGACAAGTACACCGTCGAGGGGCTCTCCGCCCAGGGACTCACGCAGACCTTCGACCCCGGCGTCACCTCCGGCAGTCTGGACGGCTTCGGTGACGGCAGCGTGGCGCTCAGCAAGGTGGCCGCGTCCGGCCTCGGGAAGAAGCCGGGCGACACCCTGCAACTGACCCTCGGCGACGGAACCCCGGTCACGCTCACCGTGGACGCCGTCTACCAGCGCGGGCTGGGCTTCGGGGACCTGACGGTCTCCCGCGACCTGCTGGCCAAGCACGTGGACGACCCGCTGGCCGGCTCCGTCCTGGTCAAGGGTGCCGACCGCGCGGCGCTCGCCGCGGCGCTGCGCGGCTTCCCCGGCGTCGCGGTCCTGGACCGCGGACAGGTGGACCAACTGGCCACCACGGCGGAGCAGTCCAACGCGGCGGTCAACTACACCGCGATGGGCCTGATCATCGCCTTCACGGCGATCGCCGCGGTCAACACGCTGGCGATGACGGTCTCCGAGCGCATCCGCGAGTTCGCGCTGCTGCGCCTGGTCGGCACCACCCGGCGCCAGGTCATGCGGATGCTGCGCCTGGAGTCGGTCCTGGTGGTGCTCGTGGCGGCGGTACTCGGCACCGGTATCGCGCTGGCCGTGCTCACCGCGTTCAGCGTCGGGATGACCGGTTCCGCCACGCCGTCCATCGCGCCCTGGCGCTACCTGGGTGTCGTGGGCTTCGCGGCCGCTCTCGCGCTGCTGGCCACGATCATCCCGGGACGGGTGGCCCTGACCAACCGTCCGGCGGACGTGATCGGCGCCCGCCAGTAACGAACGGTCATGTTCTCCCGATGACGGGGCGTGGCACGGTCTCGACCGTGCCACGCCCCGTCCGCGTGCCCGGGGGCTCGGACCGGTGCCAGGGCTGAGCCCGGTTTCGGGGCCCAGCCCGGACCGGGCTCAGTCCAGCACCGGGCCGCCGCCGGTCCGGTCGGGGCGGGTGCGCCGGCCGTCCAGGTGGGCGTAGACCCGCTGGAGCCAGCGGTCGTTGCCGTCGTAGGACGGGACGAACGAGGTCCGGCCGTGCACGGCCATCCGGTTGTCGACCACCGCCAGCTCGCCCGGGCGCAGCGCCAGCATGTCCATCGTCTCCACGAAGGCCTCCCGGAGCTCGGCCATCGCCCGTTCCGCGCCCTCGTCCAGCGGGTGCGTGGCCGCGAAGTCCACCAGCACGTCGGGGTCCTCCGGCGCGCCGCGCAGGAGCGCGTGCGCGGGGGCGACCCCGTCCGGCGACCCGAACGACGGCGGAGCCTCCGTCAGGAAGCGCGGCTCCCACAGCACGCCGACCGTCTCCGGAGGGAGCAGCGGCAGAGCCTGCCGGATCGAGGAGGTGCACAGCCGGGCGTCGCCCGTCGGGTCCTCGCGCAGGCAGACCAGGCCCACGTAGTCGGGCCGGTTCGGGTGGAAGGCGTTCTCGGTGTGCAGTTCCAGCAGCACCGAGCCCGCGTTGGACTGGGAGGCCTCGCTGCCGGGCACCGGCACGACGTTCTGCACCAGCGCGCCGGTCTTCTCCGCGCGGAACGCGATGATCTCGCCCAGCTGGGCCATGACGGCCGCGAGCACCCCGGCCGCGACCGACGGCGTCCGCTCGACCGAGCCCGGTCGGCACGGAGTGACCGGCAGCGGCACCGCGCCCACGACCGGCAGGTTCCGCAGCAGCAGAGCCCCGTTCGGTCCCGGATCGTGCCGGAACCGGCGCAGTGTCCGCAGCAGTCGGGCCGGCAGCACCGCGCCCGCGTCCAGCACCGCCTCCACCCAGACCGGGTCGTCGATGACACCCGGCTCGGCGCGGGCGAGCCGTTCCGCGGCGTGCAGCACCTGTGCCTGCTCGGCGTCGGTGAGCTCCAGCTCGTAGAGGTGGGCGAGTGCTTGGGTCTGTGACATGGATATCCCTCGCTGACGTTCCGATATCGATTCGAAAAGCCGTGGCCCCTCGAGTCTCGAAACGCGCGCTATCGCGGTCCTATGAACCGCTTTTATAGGGAGGGCATAGGGAGTCGCCGGATGCTCGGTTCCAACAGCGATAACCAGGCGATAACCGGTCGAGATAACCGCAGCGCAACGGAGGTGATCCAATGTTCTGGGAGTCCGGGGAACAGTCCCTCGGGTCGGAGCTCGCAGCCGCCCCCTCGGTGGTCCACATCTGGTGGTGGCGGCCGCCCGAGCGCAGCGATCCGCAGGACCTCGCCCTGCTCGACACCGACGAGCTGCGTCGGGCGCTGTGCATGCTGGCCGAGCGCGACGCCGCTGCCTTCGCCCGCACCCACGGCGGCACCCGCCGGGTTCTGGGCGAACTGCTCGGGGTGGCGCCGGAGTCGATCGTGATCGGCCGGCACACCTGCGGGGGCTGCGGTGACGACAGCCACGGCCGGCCGCGCCTGGTCGAGCCGCCGGCGCAGCTATCGATCAGCCTCTCCCGCACGGAGGGCCACGGTCTGCTGGTGGTCTCGATGGACCCATCCGTCGGCATCGACGCGGAGGCGATCCGCCCGGTCCGCGAGGCGGCGCTGTTCGACACCGTCCTCACCGAGCACGAGCGCGCCCACCTGCGCGCCCTCCCCCCGGGCGCGGACCGCGACGCGGCGTTCCACCGGATCTGGACCCGCAAGGAGGCGGTCGTCAAGGCCGTCGGGGTGGGCCTGATCGGTACCGACCTGGCCCGGCTGGAGACCCGCCCCGAGCTGCCCGGCCCGGTCATGGTCCGCAACCCCGATCCGGAGCGCCCCTCACTGTGGCTGGTCCAGGACCTGGACCTGGCCCCCGATCTCGCGGCGGCGGTGGCCCGTCCCGCGGGCCCCGCGCTGCCGGTCGAGCTGCGCGTCCATGTCGGCGGCTGACCCCGGCCGTTCGTGTCCCGCCTACGGGCCCGCCCGTTCACCGTTCAGCGTTCACCGCTTGTCGCCCACCCTCACCGTTCACGGGAAGGACGCAGACCATGTCGCACACTCTCGCCCCCGCGCCGACCAGGCCGATCCGGCGAGCCGAGGCCGCCCCGGCGCGCTCCGAGCGAGTCGCCCTCGACGCCCTGTACCAGGCCGTGGCCGCGCACGTGGAGTCGGCCGATCCGGGGCCGGGCGCGCCGGGCGGCTGGGAGCAGCGGGAACGCCTCCGCGTCTCCACGTGGGTCCGGCAGATGTACGACCACGAGCTGGGCCCGTCGGCGCTCACCGCGCCCACCGCCGAGATGCGCCGCGACCAGGCGGCGGAGCTCGCCCACCGCCTCGACGTCGGCCTGCTGCGCGCCCGGCCGGCCGGCCCCTCCGGCCAGGCCCGCGCGGTCGCGGCGGTCGCCACGATGTGGGAGATCACCGCCGACGCCCTCGCCCACAACCCGCGCCCCCCGCGCGAGCAGGTCGTCCGCGACGTCTGGGGCCTCGTCCGCGAACTCCTCGCCCCCGTCCGCGAACCCCTCCCCCGCGGGCCCTTCCGCTGGTAGCGACGGCACCGACGCTCCCGCCTGTGGGTGCACCACCAGGGGCGCGGGACTTCTGCGCGACGAGTCCGTCGCACTCCCCAGGGGCGCGGGGAACTGCGCGGCAAGCCACCGGCGTGCGGATGGTCCTCAACGTTCAGGGCCATCCGCACGCCGGTGGGTGCTCGCGCAGTTCCCCGCGCCCCTGGGGAGTGCAACTGCCCGTGGGAGCCCGCGCCCTCTGCGGCGCTACGCGCCGGCGGCCAGGGCGAGGGCGTCGGATTCGGTCATCCACGTGGCGAAGAGCGAGACCGCCTCGTGGCAGCGGTACAGGACGCGGTCCTGCGCGTCCAGCGCGTCGAGGTCGAGCAGGGCGGCGTCGACCAGCGCTTCCAGCGCCGCCTCGGCCTCGTGCTCGTCCAGGCCGGTCCACACCGCGGCGTCGGCCGCGGCGAAGGGCTCGGTGCCGGCGGCGGAGAGGCCCGCCAGGGCCACCAGCGCGGGGTGGTCCAGGCGGCGGACCGAGGGCAGGATCGCGCGGCGCAGGTCGGCGTCGCCGAAGCTCAGTTCCGCCAGCCGGTGCGCCGGATCCGCGAGACGCGCCGCGAACCGGGCCAGGGGCCAGTGGTGACGGGCCGCCAGCTTCGCGGCGACGATCGTCAACGCGAGCGGCAGGCCCGCGCAGTAGGCGATCAGGTCGTCCGTCGCGTCGGGGTCGTCGGCGAGCCGGTCGTGCCCCGCGGAGCCGGCCAGCAGCTCCAGCGCCTCGTCGTCGGTCATCGGCGGCAGCGTCACGGTGTCCGCGCCGCCCACCCGGCTCAGCCGGCTGCGGCTGGTGACCAGGGCCGCCGCCTGCGTGCCGCTGGGCAGGAGGGGAGCCAACTGGAGGTCGCCCACGGCGTCGTCGAGGACCACCAGGACCCGGCGGCCCGAGGTCAGCGTCCGGTAGCGGCGGACCAGGTCGTCCAGCTCCTCGGAGGTGTCCACGGCCTGGTCGCCCAGCGCCCGCAGCAGGCCGCGCAGCACCGCGGCCGGCGGCTTCGGGGTGCCGTCGGGGTGGCACAGCTCGGCGAACAGCACGCCGTCGGGGAAGCACTCGGCCCCCTCCGATGCCGCCCGCACGGCCAGCGCGGTCTTGCCGACCCCGGGCATCCCGGTGACCAGCAGACGACGCGGCCGGCCGGTCGGCGTCATCAGCCGCCGGACCAGCTCGTTCAGCTCCTCCTCCCGGCCCACGAACTCACGGTCCTCGCCGGGCAGCGTGCTGGTCACCGCCGGAACAGAGACGGGCACGGAGACCGGACCCGTGACCGGCGCGGACGCGCGGACCGCACTCGGGCCGGGCGCCCCCGCCGCACCCGGCTCGGGCTCCGCCTCCGGGCGGCCGATGCCGCCGACCAGGATCGCCTGGTACGTGGAGCCGAGCGCCTCGCCCGGGTCCACGCCCAGCTGCTCCGCGAGGACCGCCCGGCCCTCGTAGTAGACCCGCAGCGCGTCCGCCTGGCGACCGCCCCGGTAGAGCGCGGTCATCAGCTGCGCGCGCAGCCGCTCCCGGACCGGGTACTCGGCCACGAGGCTGGTCAGCTCGGCGGTGACCTGCTCGTGCAGGCCGAGGGCCAGATCGGCCTCGATCCTGCTCTCCAGGGTCAGCATCCGCGCCTCGTCCAGCCGTGGCAGCTCGACGTCCTGCATGTACTCGGTGACGTTGGCCAGCGCCGAGCCGTGCCACAGGTCCAGCGCCTGACGCAGCAGCCGCTGCGCGTCCGGGAACCGGCGCTGCTTGAGGGCCTCGCGGCCCAGCCGGTCCAGCCGCTCGAACTCCTGGAGGTCGATGCTGGCGCCGGGCGCGGTCAGCACGTAGCCGGGTGGACGCCGGGAGATCTCGACGTCCAGGCCCAGGTACCGCCGCAGCCTCGACATGTAGGTGTAGATCTGGGCGTTGGCCGTCGCCGGTGGATCCCAGCCCCACAGCATCGCCGTGAGCCGGGAGTCCGGCACCACCTTGCCGTGCGCCAGCAGCATCGTGGCGAGCACGGTGTGGACCTTGGATCCCGACAGCTTGATTCTCTCGCCGTCTTTTCTTGCTTCCACAGGACCGAGAATCCGGAAGTCCATTCCGGTGCCCCCTTCTGGTCTGCCTGGATGTCCTGAATACCCCCAGACAGTAGGGAGGGCGCTTATCCGCGGATTATCGGGAGGCAATCGGGGAAGGGGCCGCCGGAAAAGGCATGTTCACTGGGCGAACGAACGGCCGACGGAGCCGATCGCGTCGGCGAGCAGGTCGGCCAGGTCGGCCTCGCCGCCGCGCTCCGCCCAGAACTGCACGGTCTCGCTCGACACGGCCATCACCGCCGCGACCAGGGCGCGCAGCTCCAGGCCGTCGGCGGGCAGACCGGTGCGCTCGGCCAGCAGCTCGCACATCATCGCGCTGCTGCGCTGCATCTCGACCAGCGCGCGGGCCCGGATCGCCGGGACCTCCCGGTACAGCTGCATGCGCAGCAGCACCTCGTCGCGCTCCGCCGCGAGGATCTGCCGCAGCGGGCCGACCATCGCCTCGCGGACGGAGGCGACCAGGGGCTCGCCCGCGGGCCTGGCCCGCAGCCCGGACTCCATCAGCGGGTCGTAGTCGTCGCTGATGACCAGGTCTTCCTTGGTGGGGAAGTACCGGAAGAAGGTGCTGGGGGAGACGTCCGCCGCGGCCGCGATCTGGTCGACGGTGGTGGCCTCGTAGCCCTGGTCCCGGAAGAGGCCGAAGGCCGCCGAGCGGATTGCCCGGCGGGTCTTCAGCTTCTTGCGTTCCCGCAGGCCCAGCGGAGCGGCGAGGAGTTCCTCGAGCTCGGAGCCGGCGGGGGTTCGGGTGGGGGAGTTGCCGGGGGTCATGCTTCGGATTCTGCCGCACCGCGCGCCCCGTCCGGCGTTCTGCCCGGCATCCGCCAGGCGATCAGCGCGGCGGAGAGGGCGGCGCCGATGCCGCAGGTCAGCAGCACCAGGTCCATGCCGTGGACGAACGCGGCGTGGGCGGACGCCGCGAGGGCGGTGTCGTGCAGCTGCGTGGCGAGCGCCTGGGCCGCCGAGACCGAGCCGCGGGCGACGTGCGCCGCGGATGCGGGGAGCGGACCGGTGTCCAGGCGGGCGGTGTAGGCGCTCGCCAGCAGGCTGCCGAGCAGCGCGACGCCGATCGCGCTGGCGGACTGACGCAGCGTCTGCAGCAGGCCGGAGCCGACGCCCGCGCGTTCCTCGGGCAGCGCGGCCATCGCGGCGCCCATGGCGGGGACCATGGTGAAGCCCATCCCGACGCCGAGCAGGCCCAGCCAGATCGCGGTGCGGCCGTAGCCGTCGCCGGTGGCGGTGGACGCGCCGAGCAGCATGGACGCGGCGACGACCAGCATGCCGACGGCGACGACCCAGCGGACCGACAGCCGGGCCACCAGCCGCTCCGCGGCCCGCGCGGCCACCAGCAGGCCCGCCATCAGCGGCATCAGCCGGACACCGGTGCCGAGGGCGTCGTAGCCGAGCACCGACTGGAGGTACTGCGGCAGTACGAACAGGCCGCCCATCATGACGAAGGAGACCAGCACCGAGGCCACCGTGCTCCACCGGTAGACGCGGTCGGCGAGCAGGGTGAAGTCGACCATGGGGTGCGGCTGGGAGCGTTCGCGCCGGACCAGTCCGCCGAGCAGCACGACGGCCGCCCCGAGGGAGGCGAGCACCTGCGCCGAGCCCCAGCCGTCGGTCGGGCCCTGGATGATCCCGAAGGTGAGCGCGGCCAGGCCCAGCACGCCGACGACCGCGCCGAGCACGTCGATGCGCGGCACGGACGGGTCGGTCGACTCGGGCACGAGCCACAGGCAGGCGACGATGCCGACCGCGATCAGCGGGACGTTGACCAGGAAGATCGAGCCCCACCAGAAGTGGTTCAGCAGCAGCCCGCCGAGCATCGGGCCGAGCGGCATGCCGACGGCCATGCCCGCGGTCATCACGGCGACAGCGCGCGGTCGCTCGGCGGGTGCGAAGAGGCTCGGCAGGATGGCGATGCCCAGCGGCATGATGAACGCGCCGCCCAGGCCCATCACCGCGCGGACCGCGATCAGGGTGGCCGGCGAGTCGGCGAGGGTGCCCACCAGCGAGGCGATGCCGAAGAGCACCAGCCCGCCGACGAGCAGCCGGCGGCGTCCGAAGCGGTCGCCGAGCAGCCCGGCGGGGAGCATCGCGGCGGCGAAGACGACGAGG
Organism: Streptacidiphilus sp. MAP12-33; assembly: GCF_041261265.1. Taxonomy (NCBI): domain Bacteria; kingdom Bacillati; phylum Actinomycetota; class Actinomycetes; order Kitasatosporales; family Streptomycetaceae; genus Streptacidiphilus; species Streptacidiphilus sp. MAP12-33. Next base: position 29,393 of record NZ_JBGCCA010000029.1, on the reverse strand, counting down.
TAGGCGTCGACGATCCACTGGAGCTGGCCGGTGGTGGCGTGCAGCTGGACCGCCATGTCGGGCAGGGCGACGTTGAGGATCGTGCCGTCGAAGCCGAGCACGAGCACGCTGAGGCAGACGGCGGCCAGCGCCCACCAGCGCTTCCGGTCGGGCGGTGCGGAGTCCGATGGTGCGGTGGTGCTCACGGTCGCGTCCGTGGTCATGGCAGCCCCCAAGAGAGTTACTGTCTTCTGACAGTAACTCTCAAAAGCTAGGAGCTGTCAATCACATGGCGACGAGCGAGACCCCCACGAACTGGACCGTGAACGCCGCGAGGGTGCAGGCGTGGAAGACCTCGTGGAAACCGAACCAACGCGGCGAGGGGTTGGGCCGCTTCAGCCCGTAGATCACGCCGCCGGCGCTGTAGAGCAGGCCGCCGACGATGATCAGGACCGCCACGGCGACGCCGCCGTTGCGAAAGAAGTCGGGCAGGTAGAAGACCGCCGCCCAGCCGAGGGCCAGGTAGCAGGGGGTGTAGAGCCAGCGCGGCGCGCCGACCCAGAAGACCCGGAAGGCGATCCCGGCCAGCGCGCCCGCCCAGACCAGCCAGAGCAGCACCTCTTGCTGCGCCCCGCGCAGCAGCAGGATCGTCACGGGCGTGTAGGTGCCCGCGATGATCAGGAAGATGTTGCTGTGGTCCAGTCGCCGCAGGATCGCCTCGCCGCGCGGACCCCAGGTGAAGCGGTGGTAGAGCGCGCTGACGCCGAACAGCAGCCAGGCGCTGATCGCGTAGACCGTGCAGGCCACCCGCGCCGCGGTGGTCGTGGCCAGGCAGATGAGCACGATCCCGGCGGCGACCGTCGCCGGGAACATTCCCGCGTGCAACCAGCCGCGCAGTGCGGGCTTTCGTGCCGTGTTCTGTTCGGTACTGAGCTCCGCGTTCTGCTTCGCGTGCTGTCCGGAGTTCGGTTCTGTCATTTCCGCCCCTGCGCTCATACGGCAGAGCATACCTACGGTGCCGTAGGTTACCTACCAGTAGGTCTGCTGGAATTCTCGTCAAACTGACGCTGACCTGCGGTGTTGTCGTTCTCACAGGCCCGCGGTGTGTCACTCGGCCGACATCGGAGATACGCTGCGAAGACCCTCAACCCCTCACCATCCGTTCAAGGACGACCGGATGGGAAACGGAGCGATCGTGCCGAACGAGAACTCTGCCCTGGTCAATGCTGTCCCGACCCGGCACAAGAAGCTGCTGGCGTGGGTGCAGGAGATCGCAGAGCTCACCCAGCCGGATCGGATCGAGTGGTGCGACGGCTCGGAAGCCGAGTACCAGCGCCTGTGCGACCTGCTTGTCGAGAAGGGCACCTTCCGCAAGCTGAACGACGAGAAGCGGCCGAACTCCTACTACGCCGCCTCGGACCCGCGCGACGTCGCGCGCGTCGAGGACCGCACGTTCATCTGCTCCGAGCAGGAGAAGGACGCCGGTCCGACCAACCACTGGAAGGCTCCCGCCGAGATGCGGGCCATCTTCGGTGACATCTTCCAGGGTTCCATGAAGGGCCGCACCATGTACGTGGTGCCGTTCTCCATGGGTCCCGTGGGCTCTCCGCTGGCCGCCTACGGCGTGGAGATCACCGACTCCGCCTATGTCGCCGTGTCGATGCGCACCATGACCCGTATGGGACAGGCCGTGCTCGACTACCTCGGCGAGGACGGCGACTTCGTCAAGGCCGTGCACACCCTGGGCGCCCCGCTGGCCGAGGGCGAGGCGGACGTCGCCTGGCCGTGCAACGAGACCAAGTACATCTCGCACTTCCCGGAGACCAGGGAGATCTGGTCCTTCGGCTCGGGCTACGGCGGCAACGCCCTGCTCGGCAAGAAGTGCTACGCGCTGCGCATCGCCTCGACCATGGCCCGCGACGAGGGCTGGCTGGCCGAGCACATGCTGGTGCTCAAGCTCACCCCGCCGTCCGGCGAGGCCAAGTACGTCGCGGCGGCGTTCCCCAGCGCCTGCGGCAAGACCAACCTGGCCATGCTCCAGCCCACCATTCCGGGCTGGAAGGTCGAGACGATCGGCGACGACATCGCCTGGATGCGGTTCGGTGCGGACGGCCGCCTCTACGCGATCAACCCGGAGGCCGGCTTCTTCGGCGTCGCCCCCGGCACCGGTCGTGACACCAACGCCAACGCCATCGACTCGATGTACGCCAACACGGTCTTCACCAACGTGGCGCTCACCGACGACGGCGACGTGTGGTGGGAGGGCATGACCGAGGAGAAGCCCGCCCACCTGATCGACTGGAAGGGCAACGACTGGACCCCCGAGTCGGAGACCCCGGCGGCGCACCCCAACGCCCGGTTCACCGTCCCGGCCAGCCAGTGCCCGACCATCGCCCCGGAGTGGGAGGACCCGGCGGGTGTGCCGATCTCGGCCATCCTCTTCGGCGGTCGCCGCGCGAGCGCGGTTCCGCTGGTGACGGAGTCCTTCGACTGGCAGCACGGCGTCTTCCTGGGCGCGAACGTCGCCTCGGAGCAGACCGCCGCCGCCGAGGGCACGGTCGGCAAGCTGCGCCGCGACCCGTTCGCGATGCTGCCGTTCTGCGGCTACAACATGGGTGACTACTTCGCCCACTGGCTGGAGATCGGCGAGAACGCCGACGCCGCCAAGCTGCCGAAGATCTACTACGTGAACTGGTTCCGCAAGAACGCCGACGGCAAGTTCGTCTGGCCGGGCTTCGGCGAGAACAGCCGCGTGCTCAAGTGGATCGTCGAGCGTCTGGAGGGCACCGGCGAGGGCGTCGAGTCCCCGATCGGTGTCCTGCCCACCCAGGACGCGCTGGACCTCGCCGGTCTCAGCATCGACCAGGCCGACCTCGACCTGCTGCTCTCCGTCGACCGCGACATCTGGAAGCAGGAGGCCGCGCTCATCCCCGAGCACCTGGAGCTGTTCGGCGAGCACACGCCGAAGGCCCTGTGGGACGAGTACGAGAAGCTGACCCAGCGCCTGGGCTGATTCCCCTAGGCAGTCAGTGACTCGCGTGCCGCCGTATGGACGTCCATACGGCGGCACGCGAGTATCGCCGTCCTGGTGTCCTGCTGGGACGCCGCCACGACCAGCACGCGGCCGGCCAGGTCGAAGGCGTGCGCGTGGAGCACCGCGAGGTCGGACGGATAGGCCACGGCCGCGCGCGGCGGCAGCCGGGTGCCCAACTCGGCGATCCGGGCGCCGATCGCCGCGGCGGCGTCCTCCAGCGCGGGGTCGCCGGTCCGCGCGTGGAGCTCGCGCGTGACAGACAGCAGCGCGGCGAGATGACCGGCCAGCTGTCCGCGCAGCCCGCTCACGGGAGGGGTGGGAGCGTGCGCGGTCCGGACCGGCTTGCGGACAGGTCGGATCTTCGGCTGCTCGTACATGGGAACAGCCTAACTTGGACTTTGTCTAAAACAAGTCTCTGTCTCTAGGGCTGAGAATAGGTCGACAGGAAGACGCCGATCTTCTCGATCGCCTCGGTCAGGTCCTCCGCGCGCGGCAGCGTGACCAGACGGAAGTGGTCCGGCTCCGACCAGTTGAAGCCGGTGCCCTGGACGACGTAGATGTGCTGCTGCTTGAGCAGGTCCAGCACCATCTGGGCGTCGTCCTTGATCTTGTAGACCTTCGGGTCCAGCCGCGGGAAGGCGTAGAGCGCGCCGCGCGGCTTGACGCAGGAGACACCGGGGATGTCGTTGAGCATCTTCCAGGCGATGTCGCGCTGCTCGCGCAGGCGCCCGCCGGGCAGGATCAGGTCCTTGACCGACTGGCGCCCGCCGAGCGCGGCCGCGATCGCGTGCTGCGAGGGCATGTTGGCGCACAGACGCATGGTGGCGAGGGTGGTGAGGCCCTCGATGTAGCTGCGGGCCTCCTCCTTCGGGCCGGAGATGGTCATCCAGCCGCTGCGGAAGCCGGCCACCCGGTAGGCCTTGGACATGCCGTTGAAGGTCAGGCAGAGCAGGTCCGGGGCGAGCACGGCGGTGGAGGTGTGCTCGGCGTCGTCGTAGAGGATCTTGTCGTAGATCTCGTCCGAGTACACGATCAGGTCGTGCCGACGGGCGATCTCGACCAGGCCCTCCAGCAGCTCGACCGGGTAGACCGCACCGGTCGGGTTGTTCGGGTTGATGATCACGATGCCGCGGGTGCGGTCGGTGATCTTCGACTCGATGTCCGCGAGGTCCGGGTACCAGTCGGACTGCTCGTCGCAGCGGTAGTGCACCGCCGTCCCGCCCGAGAGGCTGATCGACGCCGTCCACAGCGGGTAGTCGGGGGAGGGCACGAGGATCTCGTCGCCGTCGTCCAGCAGCGCCTGCATGGCCATCTGGATCAGCTCGGAGACGCCGTTGCCGATGTAGACGTCATCGACGGTGAGCCCGTGCAGGCCGCGCTCCTCGTAGTGCATCACCACGGCGCGGCGGGCGGAGAGCAGGCCCTTGGAGTCGCCGTAGCCGTGGGCCCCGGCTAGGTTGCGGACGATGTCCTGCAGGATCTCCGGCGGCGCCTCGAAGCCGAACGGTGCCGGGTTGCCGGTGTTCAGCTTCAGGATCCGGTGCCCCGCGTCCTCGAGCCGCATGGCCTCGTCGAGGATCGGGCCGCGGATGTCGTAACAGACGTTGGCGAGCTTGCTGGACTGGATCACCTGCATACCGATGCACCCTAACGCCTCGGCATAGCAGGCGCCCGGTGATTTTCGCCATGTGGGACATTGACGGGAGCTGCGGTAGCACTCCGTGCCGGGCTCTTCTCCGGCCGGCCGGCGGCGGATCAGCGGCCGGGCGCGAGGGCGGGCCGGCGGCGCACGCCGACCAGCGCGACGGCCAGGCCGACCGTCCAGCCGAGCGCGAGACCCCAGCCCGCCCCGGCGACGGCGCCGGCCAACGGGTGAACGGTCCAGCCCAGCGGGGCCGCGTCCGTCATCCGCGCCAGGGCCAGCCCCCGGAAGGCACCGGCGAGCGCCCCGCCCGCGACCACCGCGACCCAGCCCGCGCGCAGCCGCCGCAGGCCGCCCGCGTACGGGTGGTGCACGACGTGGCGCCGCAGCAGCGCCGCGACGGTGCCGAGCAGCAGCAGCGCCGCGAAATCCTCCGACCAGGTGAACGCCCAGGTGCCGTCGCCGCGCGGATCGGGCCGCAGCCCCGGCAGGAACGGCGGTACGCCCAGCGCCTGCGTGTGCAGCAGCGCCGGGAAGTCCTGTGTCAGCCGCAACCACACGGAGTCCGTTCCGAGCGCCAGCACCAGTGCGAGCGTGGCGGCCACGCCCGTCAGCAGCACGGTGCGCGGGCGGTCCAGCGGCGGGGTCATGGGCGGACTGTATCCGTACGCACCAGCCCGGTGAGGGCGCCGGCGATGTTGATACAGAATCAGGACATCGACTCCCTGCGAGCTCCCAGCCCGGCGATCTACGATCACCATGGCTGCAGGGGGGTGGCGGGTGCGGGGACGTCTGTGGGGGTGGCTCGCGGGCTTGGTGGTGCTGGCCTGCGCCGGGGGTGTGCTGCTGAACCTCGGCACACCGGCGGCGGCCGGCGCGACCGTGCCACGGTTCCTGACGGACGCCCAGGGGCGCGCCCTGATCCTCTACGGCCTGAACGTGGACGACACCGGACCGGCCGCCGCCGGGACGCGGACGGCGGCAGGCAGGGGGAAGCCCGCCGCCGTGCCGGCGCCGGGCGCCGAAACGGCGCTGCTCGGTGACGACTTCGCCCGGATCCTGCTGCACTGGAGCCGCGTCGAGCCGAGCCCCGGCCACTACGACGACGCCTACCTCGCCGACCTGGTCCTGCGCGTCGACCGCTACGCGGCCGCGGGCGACCACGTGGTGCTCGCCATGACGCAGGACGGCTACGGCCCACCGCCCGGCACGGCGGCCGCGCCGACAGCGGTCGACGCGGCCCGGATCACCGCCGCGGACGAGTTCTGGCACACCCGCGGCGACGCCCCCGACCTGCAGGACCGCTACGCCGCCGCCTGGGTGTACGTCGCGCGCTACCTGACCGCGCACCTCGCCCACGCCCCCGGCCCGCTCAGCCCCGCGGACGCGCTCGTCGGCTTCGACCTGCTGGACCGCCCCTGGGGCGGATCCGTGCAGGGCCCCGCCTTCGAGACGGGCCCGCTGGCCGGCTTCTACGACCGGGTCGTCGCACGGATCCGCGCGGTCGACCCGAACCACTGGCTCTTCGTCCAGCCCGAGGCCGACGCGACGGACACCGGCCTGCCCAGCGCCCTGCCCTACCTGCCGGACCCGCGCCACGGCACCGCCCGCATCGGCTACGCCCCCCAGCTCTACCCCGCGCCGCTGGACCCGGACGGCAGCTACACCGGCAACGGCGTCTTCTGGACCGACCGCTTCCTCAACTCCTGGGCGATACAAGCCGTACGCACTGCCAAGCGCCTGAACGCTCCCCTGCTGATCGGAGGTTGGGGCACGGACCTGACCGCCCCCGGCGCACACCTGTACGTGGACCACGTCCAGGAACTGGTGGACGGCCTGATGGCCGGTTCGGCCTGCTGTGCCGCGGCGCCGGGCGCCTGGTCGCCCTGGCAGCTCTCCGGAAAGGCCGCGGACATCGCGTCGGTGCTCGACACCGCCTACCCGCGCGTGGTCGCGGGGGCTCCGGTGGAGTTCGACTACGACAAGGGCACCCTGGTCTTCACCCTCCAGTTCCGCGACGTGGCGGGCGTCGTCGGTGCGACGGACGTCTACCTCCCGCCCGCGGACTTCCCGGCGGGACCGCAGATCGACTTCGACGCGGAGGACACCACCGTGTGGGACCCGGCCACCCACATCCTCTCCCTGACGGTCTCCCACCCGGTGCCGGGAACCCTGCACACCCTGCATCTGACCCCGGCGGCGCCGGCGTCGAACATCGGGTGAGCCGCAGGCCCCCGCGTCAGGTGATCGCGCGCCCGGGCAGGGCGGTCGTCCTGCGTCCGTCGTCCATCACGGCGACGCCGTTGACGAACACGTGGGGAATCCCGCGCGGCAGGCGCCGGGGCTGCGCGAAGCTCGCCTCCTCGGCGACCGTCTCCGGGTCGAACAGGACCAGGTCGGCCACCCAGCCCTCGCGGACCTGACCCCGATCGCGCAGGCCGAGCCGTCGCGCCGGGGTCGCCGAGAGGTGGCGGACCGCCTCGGGGAGTGAGAGGACGCCCAGCTCGCGGACGTAGGTGCCGAGGTAGCGGGGGAACGTGCCCCAGGCGCGGGGGTGGGGGCGGTCGCCGACGAGCAGACCGTCGCTGCCGCCGCAGTGCACGTCGTGGCGCATGACGGCGCGGACGTTCTCCTCGTGGCCCACGTGCTGCAGGATCGTCGTGCCGAGGCCGTCCTCGACCAGCAGGCGGGTGAACGCCTCGAACGGCTCGACCCCGTCGCGGCGTGCCAGCCGGCGGACCGTCAGGCCCACGGCCGGGCGCAGCGCGGGCTCGCGCACGCCGCTGATCTGCACGGTGTCCCAGTCGGCCACGACGCCGTGGCAGCCGTCGGACCCGTGGACCTCCAGGTCGGCGCGGATGCGGGCCCGCGCGGCGGGGTCGGCGAGGCGGCGCAGCGTCTCGGCCGGGCCGCCCGCCGCCGCCCAGCCGGGCAGCAGTGCGGCGAGCGTGGTCGAGCCGGGGAGGTAGGGGTAGGTGTCGAGGGTGAGGTCGACGCCGTCGGCGAGGGCGGTGTCGACCAGCGCGAGGAGCTCGCCCGCGCGGCCCCGGTTGACCTCGAAGTTCATCGTCGCGTGGGCGAGGTGCAGGGCGCAGCCGGCGGTGCGCGCGATGCCGACCACCTCGGCGTACGCCTCCAGCGCGCCCGCTCCGTACGAGCGGTGGTGCGGGCACCAGTAGCCGCCGTGGGCGGCCACCACCTCGCACAGGGCGGTCAGTTCGGCGGTGTCGGCGTACATGCCGGGGGTGTAGGTGAGCCCCGAGGACATGCCGACCGCGCCCTCGGCCAGGCTCTGCGCCAGCACCTGCCGCATCCGGTCCAGCTCGGCGGCTGTCGCGGGCCGGTCCTCCCAGCCCATGACGAGGGCGCGCAGCGTGCCCTGCGGCACGAGGTACGCGGCGTTGACCGCGATGCCCTGGGCGTCGAGCCGGGCGAGGTAGTCGCCGACGCTGCGCCAGTTCCAGTCGAAGTCCGCGTCGGACGGGTCGCCGTTCCAGCCGGCGAGCTGCCGGCGCAGGCCGGCCGAGGTCGTGTCGTCGACGGGCGCGTAGGAGAGGCCGTCCTGGCCGAGCACCTCCAGCGTCACGCCCTGGGCGACCTTGGCCTCGTGCGCGGGGTCGGTCAGCAGCGCCAGGTCGGAGTGGGCGTGCATGTCGACGAAGCCGGGGGCGAGGACCAGTCCGTCCGCGTCCAGCACCCATCCGCCGCCGGGCCTGGGGCCGGGGTCGCCCTCGCGGTGCAGGGTGACGATCCGGCCACCGCCGAGGACGGCGTCGGCGCGGTAGGGCGCGCCGCCGCTGCCGTCGACCACGAGCGCGCCCCGCAGGACGGTTCTCATCAGAAGAAGGTGCGGATGTAGTCGACGACCCGGTCGTCCGCGCCGACCTCCGGGATCAACTGCCATTTCTCCAGCGCCGTGCAGGGGTGGGAGAGGCCGAAGCCGATCCAGTCGCCGACCTCCACCTCGGCCTCGGGCGCGAGGGCGACGAAGGCGTGCTGGTCGGAGAGCTTGGTGACGCTCAGGCCCTCGGCGGCTCGGACCTGGCCGCTCCGTTCCTCGCGGATCTCCAGCGGCAGCGGGAGACCCAGGTCGTACGGGACGTCCCGCTTGCCCGCGTTCACCAGAGCCAGCCCGCGCTCCGGACGGGAGACGACCTGGGCCCACAGCTTCAGGGCGGGGAGGAAGTGCTCCGTCTCCTCGGTCAGCGGGGTGATCCTCGCGTAGTGCAGGTGGTCGTGCGTGACGTAGGCACCGGCTCGCAGCAGTCGGAGCACGGGGCGCGACAGCTCCAGTGCCCTCTCGGTCAGGGCCTCCGCGACCAGGTCGAAGTGCTCACTGCCGCCCGCACTGACCACGATCTCGTCCGCGTCGGTGAAGTAGCCGCTCGCGTCGAAGCGGCGGGCGGTGTCCACCAGCTCGCGCAGCCAGTCCCGGACCGCGCTCCGCGTCTCGTCGACATCCGCCAGGGTGCCCTCGTAACCGGCGACGCCGACCAGCCGCAGCCACTGCGAGCCACGGACGGCCCGCGCGACCTCGTCCGCCTCCACCGAGGAGCGGACACCGGTGCGTGAACCCACCGCTCCGAGCTCGACGACGACGTCGACCTGGTGCGTGAGCGCGGCGTCCATCAGCTCGACCCCGTGAACCGAGTCCACATAACAGACGAAGCGGAACTCGGGATCAGCTGTGAGCTCGGCGCTCAGCCAGCGCAGTGCCGCGGCGTCGACCAGCTCGTTGCCGAGGAAGATCCGGTTCACACCGAAGTGCCGGTACATCTGCACATGGCTCGGGGTCGCCGCCGTGATGCCCCAGGCGCCGAGGTCCAGCTGGCGCTGGAACAGCTGAGGTGCGAGGGGGGTCTTGCCGTGCGGTGCGTGGGCGAGGCCGTGGCGCCGGGCCCAGGAGGCCATCAGCTCGAGGTTGTGGTTCAGCGCGTGCGCGTCCAGGGTGAGCAGCGGCGTCACGAAATCGCCGTCGAACAGGCCCAGCGGCTCGGCCCGCAGCTCGTCCACGGTGGCGCTGCCGCCCATCGGCATGCCCTTGAAGCGCCAGTCGACGACGGTCTCGCCGAGCGCGCCGAGTGCGGCCTTGTCCATGGATCGGCTCCTCATCGGTTGCGTGACCTGCAACGTTCGTTGCTCATCCTGCCAGTGCGCCGGGGACGCGGAAAGGTCCGGTGCTCCTGGTCGGAGCGCCGGACCCTCAGTCGTGCGGTCCTACGGCATCGCGTTGGTGAAGGCGCCCTCGTTGTTGGCGAACTGGTTGCCGTTGCTGGCGTCCCAGGCGGTGGACCAGGTCATCACGCCGCCGATGGTCGGCCAGGTGGTGCTGGGCTTGAAGGTGCCGCAGCCGGTGCCCTTGGCCAGGCAGTTCAGCGCGTTCTCGACCACGGTGGGGGAGACGTAGCCGCTGCCGGCCGCGCTGGCCGAGGCCGGGACGCCGATGCCGACCTGGTTCGGGCTCAGGCCCGCCTGGATGGCGGTGCAGGCGATGCTGGTGATGAAGTCGACGTTGCCCTCGCTGTAGACGCCGCCGTCGCAGCCGTTCATGGAACCCGAGTTGTAGAACTGGGTGTTCATGATCGTGAGGATGTCCTTCACCTGCAGCGCGGTGGCCAGGTAGTCGGACGAGGCGCTCAGCACGTCGATGGTCTGCGGGGCCATGGTCAGGATGAAGCCCGAGCCGACCTTGGACGCCAGCTGGTGCAGCGCGGAGGACATGTAGGTCGGGTTGATCCCGTTCTCCAGGTCGATGTCCACGCCGTTGAAGCCGTACTGCTGGATGATCGAGTACGCGCTGTTGGCGAAGGCGGTGGCCTGCGCCGCGCTGGTGATCGAGATCGTGCCGTTCTGGCCGCCGATCGAGAGGATCACCTTCTTGCCCTGCGCCTGCTTGGCGGCGATGTCCGCCTTGAACTGCGCGTCGGTGTAACCGCCGAGCTTGCTCTGCAGGGTCGGGTCGAGCGAGAAGGTGATGCCGCCGTCACCGGCGGAGTCGGCGTTGGCGAAGGCGACCGCGATCAGGTTGTACTGCGAGTTGACGTCGCTGATCTTCTGGTCGGTCGCGCCGTTGTCGAAGTCCTGCCAGTAGCCGGTCACCCAGTGCTTCGGGTTGCTGCCGCCGCCGGTGCCGCCGGTCGAGGTGGCCGTGGGGGAGGCGCTCTGCGTGGGCGAGCTGCTCTGGGTGGGGGTGCTGCTCTGCGTCGGCGAGGCGGATGCCGAGGCGGAGGCGCTGGCGCTCGGCGAGGCCGAGCTGCTCTGCGTCGGGCTCGGGCTGGAGCCGGCCGCGCCGCTCAGCGTCACGTCGTCGGCGTAGTAGGTGGACTGCCCGTACCAGCCGTGCAGGTAGATCGTGACGCTGGTGGTCGAGGCGCCGGTCTTGAAGCTGGTGCTCAGCTGGTTCCAGGAGCTCTGCGAGGACCAGGTGCTGACGTCCGTGGTGCCGTCGCCCGAGGTGCCGAGGTAGACGTACGGGCCGTTGACCCAGGAGCTCAGCGTGTAGGAGGAGTTCGGCTGCACGCTGATGGTCTGCGTGCACTGCGCGTCGTCGCCGCTGGTGGGGGTGGCGGCGAGCGCGTAGGAGCCGGAGTGGACGGTCGACGAGGAGACCGTCGCGGTGCCGGCGTCACAGGTCCAGTTGGCCAGGGAGCCGGTCTCGAAACCGGGGTTGACCACGAGATTCGTCGTGTCGGCGCTGGCGCCGCCACTGAAGGCGACGATGCCGGTGAGGCCGAGGCCGAGCGCGGCCACGGAGGCCAGCGCGGCGTTGACGGTACGCGGGGAAGGCATAGGGGTCTGTCTCCAACTGTGGGGGAAGCGGGGAGAGACGGAAAGTGAAGCCCGCCACACAAGTTGGACTAGACCATTCGCGGTGTCAAGGGGGTGGCCCGCGCCTTAATGCCTGGTTAAGGTGCTGCCGTGGTCCAGACCACGGCAGCACCCAACTGCCTCAGTCCTCGCTGGACTTCGCCCAGAGGTTGAGGTCCGCGTCGGTCGCGAACCGGTCGATCTCGGTCAGCTCGTCCTCGGTCAGGGGGGCGCCCTGGACGGCAGCCACGTTGGACTCCAGCTGAGCCACCGACGAGGCCCCGATCAGCGCCGAGGTCATCCGCGGGTCGCGCAGCAGCCAGGACAGCGCCAGCTGTGCCAGCGACTGGCCGCGCGAGGCGGCGATCTCGTTCAGGCCCCGCAGCTTGCCGAGCGTCCGCTCGTCGATCGAGTTCGGGTCGAGCGACTTGCCCTGCGCCGCCCGGGAGTCGGCCGGAATGCCGTTCAGGTAGCGGTCGGTGAGGATGCCCTGCGCGAGCGGGGCGAAGCCGATGCAGCCGGCGCCCTCCGCCTCCAGCACGTCCAGCAGGGAGTCGTCCTCGATCCAGCGGTTCAGCATCGAGTAGGACGGCTGGTGGATCAGCAGCGGAACGCCCAGGTCACGCAGGATCGCCGCCGCCTCGCGGGTCTTCTCCGCACTGTAGGAGGAGACGCCGGCGTACAGCGCCTTGCCCTGCCGGACCGCGGACGCGAGCGCGCCCATGGTCTCCTCCAGCGGGGTCTCCGGGTCGAACCGGTGCGAGTAGAAGATGTCGACGTACTCCAGGCCCATCCGCGTCAGCGACTGGTCCAGGCTCGCGGTCAGGTACTTGCGCGAGCCCCACTCGCCGTACGGACCGGGCCACATGTCGTAGCCGGCCTTGGTCGAGATGACCAGCTCGTCCCGGAACGGCCGGAAGTCGGCCGCCAGGTGGCGGCCGAAGTTCGCCTCCGCCGCGCCGTACGGCGGACCGTAGTTGTTGGCGAGGTCGAAGTGCGTGACGCCCAGGTCGAACGCCCGGCGCAGGATGGCCCGCTGCACGTCCAGCGTCCGGTCGTCGCCGAAGTTGTGCCACAGCCCGAGGGAGATCTCGGGCAGCTTCAGCCCGCTGCGCCCGGTGCGGCGGTAGCGCATCGAGCCGTCGTAACGGGTCTCGGCAGGCTGGTAGGGGGCTGGGATCACGGGGAGCTCTCCAGAGAGTGGGTCAGGGGTGGAGCCCGGGTTTTGTCTCCACACTGAACATTAACCGGCGGGGAGTAGGGTGGCCCCCGCACGTGCGAGCACAGGAGGGGCCGTCGTCATGGACATCGGGAAGTTGGTCCGGCGTACGCCGCTGCTCCGGAGCGCCGTATACGGCCTCTACGGCTATCGGGTCGAGGCACACCTCGACCGCGCCCGCGTGCCCCGGCACGTCGGCGTCATGCTGGACGGCAACCGGCGTTGGGCCCGCGCGGCGGGCATGTCCACCAAGGACGGTCACCAGACCGGCGCGGACAAGATCCCCGAGTTCCTCGGCTGGTGCGAGGAGACCGGAGTCGAGGTGGTCACCCTGTGGCTGCTCTCGACCGACAACCTGACCCGCCCCGCTGAGGAGCTGGTGCCGCTGCTCGGCATCATCGAGCAGGCCGTCCGCGGCCTGGCGGCGCACGGCCAGTGGCGGGTCCACCCCGTCGGCGCGCTCGACCTGCTGCCGGCCTCGACCGCCGCCGTCCTCAAGGAGGCCGACCAGGCCACCGCGGACAACCCCGGACTCCTCGTCAACGTCGCCGTCGGCTACGGCGGCCGGCACGAGATCGTGGAGGCCGTCCGCAAGCTGCTGCGCGAGCAGGGCGCGGCCGGCAAGCCGGTGGAGCAGGTCGCCGAGATGATCGACATCGAGCAGATCTCCCGCCACCTCTACACCTCCGGCCAGCCGGACCCGGACCTGGTCATCCGCACCTCGGGCGAGCAGCGCCTCTCCGGCTTCCTGCTGTGGCAGTCCGCCCACTCGGAGTTCTACTTCTGCGAGGCCTACTGGCCCGCCTTCCGCAAGGTCGACTTCCTGCGTGCCCTGCGCGACTACGCCGCCCGCAACCGCCGCTACGGCGGCTAGCCGCCGGTCACTTCTTGGCCCGCCCGTAGTCGATGTGCCACGGGAAGGGCGGGTTGTCGAAACCGCCCGGCAGCACGTGGCCGCTCGCGTTCAGGAAGTCCAGGGTGGTGACGTAGTAGCTCTTGGGGTGTCCCGGGACGAACGGCACGGCGAGGACGAAGTAGCCCCGCCTGTCGCCGCGCAGGTGGAAGACCTGAGCCTCGACGGAGCCGCCTGCCCACCGGGCGCGCAGGGCCACCGCGCCGTCCGGCGCCCCGGCTCCGAGGAACAGCACGCCGATCTGCGGGGAGGAGAAGTTGGCGGGATCGCGCAGTACCTCGGCCTCCTCGAAGGACAGGTCGCTCTGTGACGCGGCATGGGGCTCGCAGCCGCCGGCCGCCGTCGGATTCGTCCGGCCGTCCACGACCAGCTGCCAGTACGAGCAGTACCCACCGTTGGTCGCGTAGTTGTCGAGCCGGACCGACCACGAGGATCCGCGCAGCACCCCCGAGGCCAATGCACCGGGCACCGGGGAGGCCGGGAGCGTACGGGCAGGTGGCGTGACCACCTGGGAGGGCGTGGAGCCGGCCGTCACCGAGAGGACGCAGACCGCTGCCGCAGCCATGGCCACGCAGGCGCTCCCCAGGGCGCGACGGGCCCGGCGGCGGCGCGTGCCGGCGCCGACGATCGACTCCAAGGGGAGCGGTGGCACCAGGACCGGGGCGACCCGCTCCTCGAGCGCCTCGTGCAGGACGGCTTCGTCGAACGCGTTCATCGGCTGTGGACCTCCTCGGGAGCGTGCGCGAGCGCCGGGTGGACGCGCAGTTTGGCCATCGCCTTCGAGGCCTGGCTCTTGACCGTGCCGACGGAGCAGCCGAGGCTGGCCGCGGTCTGCTCCTCGGTCAGGTCCGACCAGTAGCGCAGCACCACCACCGCGCGCTGCCGGGGCGGCAGCGAGGCGAGGGCGGCGTTCAGGGCGAGGCGGGTGTCCACGGCCCCGGCGGGATCGGGAACGGCGGGACCGTCCTCGGCCACGAGGGGTATCTCCTTGGGGCGTTTCCGGCGGAAACGGCCCAGATGGGTGTTGAGCAGGATGCGGCGCGCGTAGGCGTCCGGGTCGTCGGCCCGCCTGACGCGGTTCCAGGAGGCGTACACGGCCGTCAGCGCGCTCTGGGCGAGGTCCTCGGCCAGGCCCTGATCGTCGGTCAACAGCAGCGCGAGCCGGAACAGCCGGGGCCAGCGGGAGGCCGCGAACTCGTGGAAGTCCGGTGGGTGGTCGGGGTTCATGCCTCTCCAGAGTGCGGATTCCGCGGAAAGGTTGCCCTGGTGGGAGGCCGACCTGAACGGTCACCGAAAGATGAATCTTGGTCGTCGCCTTGGCAACGTCTGCATGGAATGGGACGCCTGGGGAATATCCGATTCAGACCGTGACCTCGGCCATCGGGGCCGTGGGGCGCGGCGAGCGCGGGTGGCACCGGGCCACCTGCCCGGGAGGCCCTGTGGTCAGTTCCAAGAGCCGCCGGAGTTTGCACGACCGGCGCACGTACGTCCTCGACACCAGTGTCCTGCTGGCTGACCCGAGCGCCATGACCAGGTTCGAGGAGCACGAGGTCGTGCTGCCCGTGGTCGTGGTGACCGAGTTGGAGGCCAAGCGACACCACCCGGAGCTCGGCTACTTCGCCCGGCAGGCCTTGCGGCTGCTGGACGACTACCGGGTCCGTTACGGCCGGCTCGACGCGCCCATCCCCGTGGGCGAGCTGGGCGGCACGATCAGGGTCGAGCTGAACCACACCGATCTCTCCGTCCTTCCGGCCGGTTACCGGCTGGGCGACGCCGACACCCGGATCCTGGCGGTGGCCAGGAACCTGCAGGCCGAGGGGTACGACGTCACCGTCGTCTCCAAGGACCTGCCGCTGCGGGTCAAGGCCTCCTCCGTCGGCCTGCTGGCCGAGGAGTACCGGGCCGAGTTGGCGATCACGTCCGGTTGGACCGGAATGTCGGAACTGGCCGTCAGTGCCGAGGAGGTTGACGGCCTGTTCACAGGTGACTTCGTGAACATCGCCGAGGCGCGGGACTTCCCGGTTCACACCGGGCTCGTGCTGACCTCGGAGCGCGGCCGTGCACTCGGCCGGGTCACCGCCGACGGACGGGTCCGACTGGTGCGCGGCGACCGTGAGGCCTTCGGGCTGCGCGGGCGCAGCGCCGAACAGCGGGTCGCGCTGGACCTCCTGCTCGATCAGGAGGTCGGCATCGTCTCGCTCGGCGGGCGGGCCGGCACCGGAAAGTCGGCGCTCGCGCTCTGCGCGGGGCTGGAGGCCGTGCTGGAGCGGCGCCAGCACCGCAAGGTGATGGTGTTCCGGCCGCTCTACGCGGTGGGCGGGCAGGAGTTGGGCTACCTGCCGGGCAGCGAGGCGGAGAAGATGGGCCCCTGGGCCCAGGCCGTCTTCGACACCCTCTCCGCGGTGACCACCCCGGACGTCATCGAGGAGGTGCTCTCCCGCGGGATGCTGGAGGTGCTGCCGCTCACCCACATCCGCGGCCGCTCGCTGCACGACGCCTTCGTGATCGTCGACGAGGCGCAGTCGCTGGAGCGCAACGTGCTGCTGACCGTTCTGTCCCGGATCGGCCAGGGTTCGCGGGTCGTGCTGACCCACGACATCGCCCAGCGCGACAACCTGAGGGTCGGTCGGTACGACGGCGTGGTCGCGGTGGTCGAGAAGCTGAAGGGCCATCCGCTCTTCGCCCACGTGACCCTCAACCGTTCGGAGCGGTCTCCGATCGCCGCACTGGTGACCGAGATGCTGGAGGACATCCACGCCTGAACCGGACTAAATCGCCTCGATCTGTGCCCTCCCGCCGCCTCACGGCGCGGGAGGGCACAGCATCGTAACGATTCGTCAGACGATAGGCGAGCGACTGGCGAGAATCGGCGGCCGGATGGGCTGTGTGAGCTTCGCCACGCAAGGGGGAATTGCGCTTGCGTATCGGCGTGCGGCAGTGTGTGGGGTCTGTCAGGCCCTGCGTGTGGCACCGAAAGGAGTCGCACGCCGCCCGGTCAGAACGCGTTCCGGGAGACCGGGGCGCAGCGGGCCCGCGTCTTCCGTGACCAGAGCATGGGGGAGGCCAGCGTCAGGGGCGGGGTTCGTCCGTTCGGTCATCATGCGGGCGACGCTGGAAGGAAACCATGTGAACCGGATCTCGGTTCGGGGGATGGCAGTGGCCTCCGCCACCGCCGTGACTGCCGTCGGTGCCGTTGTCGGTGTTGCCTCGGGTGAGGCCAAGCCGACGCAGCAGGCCGATGTCGCAGGCTCGACCCTTCTTGCCGAAGTCCCCACGGGCGGATCGGCGCAGACGGTTGCGGACAACCTGGTCCGCCAGAGCGACGCGCAGCAGTCCGCCGCACTGGTCACCGCGCAGAAGGCAGCCGCCCAGGCCGCCCGCACCAAGGCCGCCGACGCCGCGCACGCCAAGGCCGCGGCCGAGCAGCGCGCCAAGCAGGAGGCCGCCTCGCGTGCCGCCGCCGCGCAGCAGCGCCAGCAGCTGGTTTCCTACAGTCCCGGTTCGGTGCAGGCCCTGGCCGCGTCGATCATCGGGAACGCCACCCAGTTCTCCTGCTTCAGCCACATCGTCACGCGCGAGAGCGGCTGGAGCTACACCGCGACCAACCCGAGCTCCGGGGCCTACGGCCTGGTCCAGGCCCTGCCCGGCTCGAAGATGGCCTCGGTCGGTGCCGACTGGCGTACCAACCCGGCCACGCAGATAAAGTGGGGCCTCAACTACATGAACTCCCGCTACGGCAGCCCCTGTGATGCCTGGGCGTTCTGGCAGACCCACAACTACTACTGAGTCTGCTGTGCCGCCCGCCCAAGGCGGGCACTCGAACGCGCGGAAGCCCCCGATCCCTGTCCGATCGGGGGCTTCCTACTTCTCCCACGGAGAGGCCGCGTGTGCGGGACGGCCTCGTGGTGAACGGTCCCCGGGCGCTCCCGGCACTAAACCTGTTTCTGCTGATTTGCCCAAAAAAATCTGATACCTCCCGTGGCGGACCTGCAAGGATTCCGGCCCTGGCGGGCCCGGAGGTCACGGCCAGCAGGTAGCGTTCACAGCCGGACCTGAGTTCACAGCCGGACCCGACGGGGGCCGGACCTGTTGCGGGAGAGGCGAGGGCGGACGGCATGGCGGGCGTGGGCAACGCATGGGCACAGTGGCGCGGGTGGATGGCCCGGCGCGCCGAGGCCGCCGCGGCAGCGGCGCCGGAGCCGGTCGTGCACGTCCCCGAGCCGCCGCAGCCCGTCGCACCGCCACCGACCGTGCCCCCGCAGGCCACCCCGGTCGTCCCTGCCGTCCCTGCCGTCCGGACCGAGACGCCGCCCTATCCGGCGCGACCCGCGCACCCGGCCGACGCGGTCCCGTGGACGCTGCGGGTGGCCGCGGAGGGCATGTGGCGGCTGCTGCTGGTCGGCGCGGGCATCTGGGTGCTGCTGCAGATCGTCGGCACGCTGAGGATCGTCGCCCTGGCCTTCGTCGCGGCCCTGCTGATCAGCGCGCTGCTGCAGCCGACCGTCTCCTGGCTCAGGCGCCACGGCGTCCCGCGCGGCCTGGCCACGGCCCTGACTTTCCTGGCCGGCCTGCTCGGTATCGCGCTGGTCGCCTGGTTCGTGGTCTGGCAGGTCAACACCCACCTCAACGAGGTCACCAGCCAGGTCAACAACGGCATCCGCCAGATCAAGAACTGGCTGGAGACGGGTCCGATGCACCTCACGGACACGCAGATCAACCAGTTCTCCGGTGAACTGACCAAGGTGATCGGTACCAACAGCGACCAGATCACGTCCTTCGGCTTCTCCACGGTCGGCGTGGTCGTGGAGATCGTCACCGGGGTGTTCCTGGCCGCATTCTGCACGTTCTTCCTGCTCTACGACGGCGAGCGGATCTGGGGCTGGTGCCTGCGGCTGCTCCCCGTCCGTTCCCGCATCTCCGCGGCGGGCGCGGGTCCGCGCGCCTGGACCACGCTCACGGCATACGTGCGCGGCACCGTGCTGGTCGCCTTCATCGACTCGGTGTCGATCGGCATCGGCATCTACCTGCTGGGCGTGCCGCTGGCCACGCCGATCGCGGTGATCATCTTCCTGGGCGCGTTCGTCCCGCTGGTGGGCGCGCTCTTCACCGGCACGATCGCGGTCCTCATCGGCCTGGTCACGCACGGGCCGGTCACGGCTCTGCTGGTACTCGCGGTGCTGCTGGGCGTCCAGCAGATCGAGGGCCACCTGCTGCAGCCGCTGATCCTCGGCCGGGCGGTCCGGGTCCACCCCCTCGCGGTGATCCTCGCCGTCGCCTGCGGCTCGATCATCGGCGGCATCGGCGGCGCGGTGGTCGCGGTCCCGCTCGTCGCCGTCACCAACACCGTGGTCGGCTACCTCCGCGCACGGCACGCGGTCGACGAGGACGTCCGCGCGGCGTTGACGGCGGCGTCGGCAGGCGAGTAGCCACAACAGGGGCGCGAGCCGGTTCGATGTGGTGCCACAGCCCCTTGCAAGCGTCACGGGCGCGGGGAACCGCGCGAGCAACCACCCAGGGCGGATGGCCTGCTCGCTGGGCGGCTCACCACGTGGGTGGCTTGCCGCGCCCACGCAGGGGCGCCTCCCGGCCGAAGGCTGGGGGAGGAGCCGCGTGTCGAGCAGGGCCCCGCGCCCCTGACGTGCTGCACCTACCTGCGGGAGCGAAGCCTCAGGCCAGGCGGCCTTCGGCCTCCAGCGTGACGCCGACGGCCTGGACGATCGCGGCGATCTTGAACGCGGACTGGATGACCTCGCGGTCCACGCCGGCCTTGCGCAGCACCTGCTCGTGGGAGTCCAGGCACTGGCCGCAGCCGTTGATCGCGGAGACCGCCAGGGACCAGAGCTCGAAGTCGACCTTGTCCACGCCCGGGTTGCCGATGACGTTCATCCGCAGACCGGCCCGCAGCGTCCCGTACTCCTTGTCGGAGAGCAGGTGCAGCGTCCGGTAGTAGACGTTGTTCATCGCCATGATCGCCGCCGCGGCCTTCGCCGCGTCGTACGCCTCGGGCTTGAGGTTGGCACGGGCCTCCGGCTCCAGCTCCGCGAGGACCCGCTCGCTGCGCGAGGCGATCGCGCAGGCCAGGACCGTGCCCCAGAGCTGCTGCTGCGGGAGCTCGGAGTTGCCGATGACCGAGCCCAGGTTGAGCTTGAGGTCCTTGGCGTACTCCGGCAGCGCCGCCTTCAGTGCGTCGAGAGCCATGCGATCACTCGCCCGAGAGCAGCGAGTCGGCGTCCAGCGTCGCCTCGCCCTTGTTCCAGTTGCACGGGCACAGCTCGTCGGTCTGCAGGGCGTCGAGGACCCGCAGGACCTCCTTGGGGTTGCGGCCCACGGAACCGGCGGTGACCATCGCGAACTGGACCTCGTTGTTCGGGTCCACGATGAAGACGGCGCGCTGCGCGGTGCCGTCCGCGTTCTCGACGCCGCAGGCGCGCATCAGGTCGTGCTTGATGTCGGCCAGCATCGGGAAGGGCAGGTCGGCCAGGTCCTTGTGGTCCCGGCGCCAGGCGTGGTGCACGTACTCGGAGTCGCCGGAGACGCCGAAGACCTGGGCGTCGCGGTCCGCGAACTCCTCGTTCAGCTTGCCGAAGGCGGCGATCTCGGTCGGGCAGACGAAGGTGAAGTCCATCGGCCAGAAGAAGACGACCGACCAACCCTTCACGTCCTCGCTGGAGAAGTCCTTGATCTCCAGCTTGTCGGCGGACGGGCCGGTGACACCGGCGAGCTTGTAGGCGGGGAACTGGTCACCGATGGTGAGCATGAGGGGTGTCCTCCGAGATCCGGGTACGTGCGGTGTGCACGGTCAATCTCGCATGTCGGACATTGATCAGTGAAATAGCTACAATCGCAGCAGTTGATCGGAGGAAGTTATCAGTAAGGCCCGCACCACCCGCACTCCCAGCGTCGCCCAGCTTCGGGCCTTCACCGCCGTCGCCGAGCACCTGCACTTCCGGGAGGCGGCCGCGGCCCTCCGGGTCAGCCAGCCGGCGCTCTCCGGCGCCGTCGCCGCGCTGGAGGAGTCGCTGGACGTCAGGCTGGTGGAGCGGACGACGCGCAAGGTGCTGCTGACGCCGGTCGGCGAGCGGGTCGCGGACCACGCCCGTTCCGTGCTGGGCGCGCTGCACGCGCTGACCGAGGAGGTGGAGGCCTCCCGGCGGCCGTTCACCGGCCCGCTGCACCTCGGGGTCATTCCGACGATCGCACCCTACCTGCTGCCGACGGTGCTGCGGCTGGCCCGGGACCGGTACCCGGACCTGGAACTGCACGTCCACGAGGAGCGCACCCACCAGCTGCTGGACGGCCTCGGCACCGGGCGCCTGGACCTGCTGCTGCTCGCGCTGCCGGCGGGTGGTGGGCTTGTCGGCATTCCCCTCTACGACGAGGACTTCGTCCTGGTCACCCCGCCCGAGCACGAGCTCGCCGGGTGCACGGACGTGCCCAGGGACGTGCTGCTGGACCTGGACGTGCTGCTGCTGGAAGAGGGTCACTGCCTGCGCGACCAGGCGCTGGACCTGTGCCGCGAGGTCGGCGCGGAGCCGGGCGCCACGCGTGCGGCGGGGCTCTCCACCTTGGTGCAGCTGGTCGCGGGCGGACTGGGGATCACACTCCTGCCGGCCACCGCCGTCCCGGTCGAGGCGAGCCGGGCCTCCGCCCTCTCCGTCACCCGCTTCGCCGACCCGGCGCCGGGCCGCCGCGTCGGCCTCGCACACCGGCCCTCCTCGCCGCGGACGGCCGAGTACCAGCGCTTCGCCGACTCGCTGCGCGAAGCGGTCTGTGAACTCCCGGTACACATCGTGGGTGTGTGAACCGCGGTACGGCCCGACGGGTCCTACGCTGGCGGGCATGAGCAACCTGGACCTGAAGCCCCAGCCGAGCGTCTGCGGAGGCCGGGAGGGTGTCTCCGCCGAACCGGTGCGGCAGCTGCTGACCGGCCGCGACGTGCAGCTGGGGGAGAGCACGCTGGTGCGGCGGCTGCTGCCGAACCTGGGGCGCCGGATGGTCGGCGCCTGGTGCTTCGTCGACCACTACGGCCCGGACGACATCGAGACCGAGGCCGGGATGCAGGTCGCGCCGCATCCGCACATGGGCCTGCAGACGGTCAGCTGGCTGCACGACGGTTTCGTCGAGCACCGCGACAGTCTCGGCACGCTCCAGACGGTCCGCCCACGCGAGCTCGGGCTGATGACCTCGGGCCGGGCCATCTCCCACTCCGAGCAGTCCCCGCGCTCCCACGGCAAGTGGCTGCACGGCGCGCAGCTGTGGGTCGCCCTGCCCGACGAGCACCGGTTCACCGATCCGGCCTTCGAGCACCACGCGGAACTGCCGCGCGTCCAGGGCCAGGGCGTCGACGCGACGGTCATCCTCGGCAGCCTCGACGGGGCGGCCTCCCCGGGGCGGACCTTCACCCCGCTGGTCGGCGCGGACCTCTCGCTCGCCGCTGGAGCCGATGCCAGGCTGCCGCTGCACCCGGACTTCGAGTACGCCGCGCTCGCCATGAGCGGCGCCGCGACCGTCGACGGGGTCCGCGTGGAGGTCGGCTCGCTGCTCTACCTGGGCTGCGGACGCCGGGAACTCCCGCTGCGTGCCGACGACGGTCCGGCCCAGGTCATGCTGCTCGGCGGCGAGCCCTTCGCCGAGCAGCTGGTGATGTGGTGGAACTTCGTCGGCCGCACCCACGAGGAGATCGCCGATGCCCGCGAGGCCTGGATGACCGGCGACCGCTTCGGTGAGGTCCACGGCTTCGACGGTGCTCCCATCCCGGCCCCGGAGCTGCCCGGCCTGCGGCTCAAGCCGCGCGGCCGGGAGCGCTGAGGCGGTCGGCGCTGCTCAGCCGCGCGACTCAGTGCCCCGGAGGCGGGCCAGCAGCGTCGCCCGCCCGGGGTCGGCGTCCAGCCAGCCGGTGGCTTCCGTGCTCACGCGGTCCCCTCCCGCAATGCCTGACGGACGTCCACATCTTAGGTGCTGGAGGGGAAAACTCCAGCTCAGCCCCGGTTTGCCAAGGGCGCCTGCGGGGCGGTGGCCGCCTGCCGGGACGACGGTGGCGCGGGGCTTTGCGAGCCACCGTCAGATCATGACGGCGAGGCCGCCGGAGCCCCGGACGGGGCCTTCTCCGGCGGCCGGGAGGTCACTTTTTCAGAAGGGTTCAGCGCAGGCGCGAGGAGGAGAGGATCGAGAAGAGGTGGGCGGGCACCATCAGCCAGGAGACGACGGCGACGGCCGCCACGGCGATCTGGGTCGGCGCGTGGCCGCCCGTGCCCAGCTCGACCAGCGCGGCGACCAGGAACAGCAGTGATGCCTCGATGCCGTTGGTGATGCGGTGGATCTTGAACGCGGCCGCCAGGCGACGCACGCCGTTCACACGCGCCGAGCGGATCTCCGTGGACTCCTCCGTCGCCGCCGTGCCCAGCCCGCCACGGGTGCGGGCCACGTCGACCAGATCGGTCGAGGCCTTGAGCAGCACAATGCCCAGGGCGGCGGCCAGGCCGACGGAGACCCAGGCGACCGAGGCCGTCTCGGCCACCCGGAAGCCCGCACCGACCAGCAGCGCCGCGTCGGCGAGGTAGGCGCCCAGCCGGTCCACGTACACGCCCACCGCGCTGAACTGCCGCTTCCAGCGGGCGACCTCGCCGTCGACGCAGTCGAAGAAGAGGAACCCCTGGAACAGCAGCGCGGCCAGCAGCGCACCGGCCACTCCGGGGATCAGCAGCGCCGCACCGGCGCCCACCCCGGCCACGACCATCAGCCAGGTCAGCGTGTTGGGGGTGACGGAAGTGCGGACGAGATGACGCGTCGCGCGCAGTGAAAGCTCGCGCATGTAGAGGCGCCCTGCCCAGTGTTCGCCGTTGCGGCTCTGGAGCTTGGCCTGGGGCTGGCAGACGTCGCGCAGCTCGGCCAGCGTGGGGGTGGCGACCGGCATGGGGGGCCCTTCTCGAATCGTCCTGTCCGACAAGGGCGTGAGCGTACTCGTCCGGAGGGGGTCGCCGCTCCTTCGGGGGGTGGTCAGACGATCCCGGCCGCCACCAGGGCACCGATCGCCGTCAGGGTGAGCGCGGTGATCAGGTTCGCACGCCGGTCGATCCAGGGCGCCGTGAACAGGCGTGCCCCGAGGGCTGTGGCGGTCGTCAGGCCGACCATCGTGCCGACCGTCGCCACGGCGAAGGCGGCGAGCGAGCCCAGCGCGGGCGTGGCGCCGAGGGCGCCGGCCGCGAGAAACACCGGCAGGATCGTGAGATCGGGCGAGGCGGCGGCGCCGAAGGGGATGAGCAGCCCGGCCAGCCGCCGGGCACGGCCCTCGTGCGGCGCTGTCGCCGTCCGGGGCCGGTCCAGCACGGCGGTGGCGGCGGCGTGGGTGTGGCCGTGGTGCTCGTGCTCGACATCCTGCGGGTGCGGGTGCGGGTGCGGGTGCGCGTGCGGGTGGTCGTGCGCGTGCCCCTGCCCGTGCGGGTGGCCGTGCGTGTGTGCCTGTTCATGCCCGTGCGCATGGCCGTGCCCGTGCGTGTGGCCGTCGCCGCCGTCGTGGGAGTGCCCGTGGCCCCTGCCTGCCAGGTCCAGGGCCAGGAAGACCAGGCCGGTCACCAGTAGCAGACCGCCGACGATCAGGTCGGTGTGGCGGGCGACGGTGGCGCGGAACTGCAGGCCGACCAACATCAGCACGCCGCCGAGCAGCACGGAGACCGCGACGTGGCTCAGGCCCGCGGCCAGCGAGAGGCGGACGACGCGGCCCGTGCGGTACTTCCGGGTGCGGGCGAGGACCGCGAGGGGCAGCCAGTGGTCGGGCATCACGGCGTGGCCGATGCCGACGCCTGCGGCGGCGAGCAGGAGCGCGGGGAGCGAGTTCACGCCTTCACCGTACAGTCCCATCTGCGCATGCGTGAAGATGGGAAGGCAAACGCCCTGGCTTCCCACCTGCCACCTCTTCGCAGATGGGAGGATGACGCCCATGGACCCGATCGACCAGGCCGCCCACCGCCACGCCGCGCCCGGCGAACCGCTGGCGGACGCACAGGTGGGGACGGCCGTCGCGGCGCTGGCGATGCTCGCCGAGCCCACCCGGCTGCGGTTGCTGTGGGCCCTGCGCGAGGGCGAGCTCGGCGTGACGGCGCTCGCTGAGGCGGCCGGCTGCTCGCCCACCGCCGCGAGCCAGCACCTGTCCAAGCTGAGGATCAGCGGCCTGGTCGACCAGCGCGCCCAGGGGCGGGCACGGCTCTACCGCCTGCGCGGCGCGCACCTGCGGCGGCTCCTCGACGAGGTCGTCGCGCACGCGGACCACACGCTGCGCGGCCTGCCGCCCCACGCCTGAGTCGTCTGTTCACGCTGCCCGGTTTGTTCACAAAGGCGCGAGAGGCTGGTGCCCGCACATCCTGTGAACAGCTGAGGAGGACTGCGCCGTGCAGACCCTGACCACCGCCGACTTCCTGATCCGCCTCGCCACCGGCGTCGGCTGCGGCGCGCTGATCGGCGTCGAACGCCAGTGGCGCGCCAGGATGGCGGGCCTGCGGACGAACGCGCTGGTGGCGACGGGTGCCACGCTCTTCGTCCTGTACAGCGTCTCGGCGGGGGACAGCAGCACCACGCGTGTCGCGTCCTACGTGGTCTCCGGCATCGGCTTCCTCGGCGGTGGGGTCATCCTGCGCGACCGTGGCGGCGTGCGCGGGCTCAACACCGCCGCGACGCTGTGGTGCTCGGCCGCGGTGGGGGTGATGGCGGCCAGTGGGCGCCTGCAGCTCGCCTGGCTCGGCGCGCTGGCCGTCCTGGTCGTGCATCTGGTGCTGCGGCCGGCCGGGCGCCTGCTCGACCGGGCGCCCGCTGCGGGCAGCGACCCGGACAGCAGCGTCCGCGCCACCATCCACCTGCGCTGCGGCCGCCGCGACGAGGCCCACATCCGGGCGCTGCTGCTCCAGGCCCTGGCTGCGGCCGGCTTCACCCCGACGGGGCTGCGGGCCAGCCGGGAGGGGGAGGACACGACCAGCCTGCGCGCCACCGTGGACGTCGACGGCGAGGTGGGCAAGGCGTTGGAGGCGGTCGTCACCCGGCTCTCCCTGGAGCCGGGCGTGCGCGACCTGCACTGGCACACCGAGGACGGCGAGGAGGCTCAGGCCTCTCTCGCCTGAGCCTCCTGGCCTGAGCCTCCTGGCGGCCTGGGCCGCCCTGGCCGGGACCTGCCCGGTCCCCGCCCCTGGGTTCACAGCAGCTCGGGGTGGTGCCTGGAGGTGACCTCCGGATGCGCGCGCACCCATCCCTTCAGCTCGTTGAAGCCGAACTCCGCGTGCAGCGGGTTCTTCGGGTCCTGGGTGACGCCGGTCGCCTGCGCGGCATGCGGGAAGGGAACCGGCTCGATGCGTGCGTCCAGGCGCGGGTTGTAGAAGAACGGTGCCGAGTACCGCTCGCCCGGCGTGCCGACGACGCGGTGGTTGGTGGCCTTCAGATACCCGTTCGTGGCCACCTCGAGCAGCTCGCCCAGGTTCACGACGAAGGCGCCGGGGATGTGCGGCACGTCGAGGTAGCCCTCGCCGGACGGGTCCTCCACCTGCAGTCCGCTCACACCGTCGGTCAGCAGCAGGGTCAGGAAGCCGTAGTCCTTGTGGATGCCCACGCCCTGGTCGTCGTGGACGTCCGGCCGTCCCGGGTACCGGATCAGCTTCAGCTGGCTGCGCGGGTGGCCGGCGAAGGCGTCGTCGTAGAAGTCCGGCGGCGCGCCGATCGCGGTCAGCAGCTCGTGGAGCAGGTGGTCGGCGATCGTGCTGAGCCGGGCGATCCAGTCGAGCGCGGTCGTGCGCAGCTCCGGCAGGACGGCGGGCCACTGGTTCGGGCCCTCGAGCCACCAGTACGCCGGCTCGTCGGCGCCGGGCACGTGCGGCGGCAGCTCCTCGCCGATGTCCAGCTGGTCGCGCCAGTCGCGGGTGCCCCGGGTCAGCTCGGTGCCGACACGGGTGTACCCGCGGTAGTGCGGGGAGTTGCGGTTGTCCAGGGCCAGGCGGTCGGCCTCGGGCAGGGCGAAGAACGCGCGCGAGACGCGCAGCAGCTCGTCCATCTCGGCCTGGCTGACGCCGTGGCCGGTGAGCTGGAAAAAGCCGACGTCACGGGCGGCGCGGTGCAGCGCCTCGCGGTCGACGTGCGCGAGATCGATGACGGGGAGGGCTTCGATGGTGGTGGCGACGGACATGGTGGTCCTTCGGGTGGCGCGGCGGAGGGGTGGGACGCTGGGGTCAGGCCTCGGCGCGACAGGACATGCTCGTGACGCGGACGAAGTCCACGTGGCGACGGGAGACGAGCATGACCATGTATCGAGCGTAACTCGGCGATCCACGTCGGCAACCGTGAGCAAGCCGACACTTCGGAGGGAATGTCCGGCCCGGAGCCTGCGTTACAGCGGCCGACAGCAGAAACGGGCCCAACTATCGAAAGGGGATGCCCGTGATCCAGAACCTTGCCGAGGAGTACGGCCGCGCACTGCTCTTCTTCGACTCCAAGGCCTACAGCGACGCCGCGCTGATCCTGGCTCCGATCGTCGAGGCCGAGCCGGGCCACGGTGCCGCCCGCCTTCTGCTGGCGCGTTCCTACTACCACTCCGCCCAGCTGCGCCGCGCGGAGGAGGAGCTGCGTCGTGTCGTCGACGCCGACCCGGTGGACGGCTACGCCCGGCTGATGCTGGGCCGGACCCTGGAGCGCCAGGGCGGCCGCGCCGAGGAGGCTGCGACCCAGCTGCGTCTCGCCGAGGCGCTGGGCCAAAGCCTCGTCTAGGCCCTAACTCTGACTTAACGTCAGGTCAAATTGGTCCAGACCCTTGACGGAAGCATTGGTACGTACCAACGTGATGGGGTGTCGGGTACACGTCCACACGGAGGTTGCACATGCCACGCTCCAGACGGCTCGGACTCACACTCGCGGGGGCGGCCACGGCCTTGCTCGGCCTGGCCGCCTCGCTGCTCGGCGGTACCGCCGGTGCAGCGGCCGTGGGTAACAGCACGGGCGCCGCGGCGACCAGTGGAGGGATCAAGGTCGCCTACTTCGACCAGTGGTCGATCTACCAGAACGCCTTCTACCTGAAGAACCTCGACACCGAGGGGCTCGCGGGGAAGCTGAACTACCTGATCTACGACTTCGAGAACATCGATCCGACCAACCTCACCTGCTTCGAGGCGACCAAGGCCACCGACCCCGATCCCGCGGGCGAGAACGACCCGAACGCGGGTGACGGCGCCGAGGACTCCTTCGCCGACTACCAGAAGAGCTTCGACTCCAGCATCAGCGTCGACGGCACCTCGGACGTGTACAACCAGCCCATCGCCGGCAACTTCCACCAGCTCCAGGAGCTGAAGAAGAAGTACCCGAACCTCAAGATCATTCTCTCGCTGGGCGGGTGGACCTACTCCAAGTACTTCTCGGACGTGGCCGCGACCGACGCGTCGCGGAAGAAGTTCGTCTCCTCCTGCATCGACATGTTCATCAAGGGCAACCTGCCCTCGCAGGGCGGCTACGGCGGCACCGGCACCGGGGCCGGCATCTTCGACGGTTTCGACATCGACTGGGAGTACCCGGGCGCGCCCGGCCACCTCGGCAACCACTACTCGGCCAACGACACCGCGAACTACACCGCGCTGCTCGCCGAGTTCCGCAACGAGCTCACCGCCCAGGGCGCGGCCGACGGCCACACCTACTCGCTGTCCGCGGCGGTGCCGTCGGGCCAGGACAAGATCAGCAAGATCCAGACCAACCAGATCGGCCAGTACCTGAACTTCGCCGACGCGATGACGTACGACATGTACGGCGCGTGGAACGCCACCGGGCCGACGGACGAGCAGGACCCGCTCTACGCGAACCCGAACTCGCCGGAGTCGAAGATCGCTCCCGGCAACGAGACGTACAGCATCGACAACGCGATCCGCGCCTGGACCGTCGGTGACAGCGCGTACGGCATCCCGGGCGGGTTCCCGGCGAGCAAGCTGACCGTCGGCATCCCGTTCTACTACCGGGGCTGGACGGGTGTGGCGGCCGGTGCGAACCACGGTCTCTACCAGACGGCGACCGCCGGTTCGCCAGGGCAGACGGACTCCGGCAACGTGCCGGGCGTGGCCATGTACAAGGAACTGAGCGGCGTCGTGAACAACGCGTCCGACACGTTCTGGGATCCGGTCACCGACTCCGCCTACTTCTACGACGGCAACAACTTCTACGGCGGCGAATCCGCCCAGTCCATCCAGGCCCGCGCCGACTACGCGCACTGCAACGGCCTCGGCGGGTTCATGATGTTCTCGCTCTACGACCTCGACCCGTCGGCGACGCTGTTCAACGACGCCGTCAACGACATCAACGGCTCGGCGAGCACCTGCCCCTCGCCTTCGGGCAGCCCGACCGGAACGCCGACCGAGTCGGTGTCGGTCACCAACCCGGGCAACCAGACGGGGACGGTGGGGACGGCGGCGTCGGTGCAGGTGTCCGGGTCCGACTCGGCGGGCAAGTCGCTGACGTACTCGGCGACGGGCCTCCCGGCGGGGCTGAGCATCTCCTCGTCCGGTCTGATCTCCGGTACGCCCAGCGCGGCGGGCACCTCCAGCGTGACGGTGACCGCCTCCTCCGGTACCGCGTCCGGCTCGACCTCCTTCACCTGGACCGTGAACACCCAGGGCGCGGAGTCGGTGTCGGTCACCAACCCGGGCAACCAGACGGGGACGGTGGGGACGGCGGCGTCGGTGCAGGTGTCCGGGTCTGACTCGGCGGGCAAGTCGCTGACGTACTCGGCGACGGGCCTCCCGGCGGGGCTGAGCATCTCCTCGTCCGGTCTGATCTCCGGTACGCCCAGCGC